>JBMFPD010000055.1:0-14332 GCA_049969295.1 Anaerolineae bacterium
GGTGCCCAGGGAGAGGTCCGCCCCTGGGCCATTTTCCATGACCACCCCCGTCAGTTCGTGGCCGGGGGTCACCTGGGCCCCCCTGTAGAAGAGCCTCTTGTCGGACCCGCACAGGCCGCAGTAACTGGTCTTGAGGAGGACTTCCCCGGGTCCAGGCCTGGGGACGGGGACTTCCTCTATGGCGATCTTGCCCTCACCCAGGAACCTGGCGCTTCGCATGGATGTGGGAACCATGGCCCTACCCTTTCACGGCGCCGGCGGTGAGGCCGCGCACGAGCCAGCGCTGTACGAAGAGAGTCAGGATCAGGGGAGGGAGGCTGATGACGGTGGCCGCAGCGAAGAGCCCTCCCCAGTCAATCATGGAGACCCCGATGAACTGGAACGCGGCGATAGTCAGGGGCATGGTGTGCACCCCGGCCAGCACCAGGGCGAACAGGAAGTAGTTCCACGAGAAGATGAAAGACAGGATGGCCGAGACCGCGAGCCCAGGAACGGAAAGGGGGATGGCGATCCGGGTGAGCACCTGGAAGATGGAACACCCATCTATGAGGGCCGCTTCCTCCACGTCCGGGGGCAGTTCCTCAAAGAAGGAGATCATGAGCCAGACGATGACGGGCATGGTGATGACGGTGTGGGTGGCGATGAGGGTCAGGTAGTTGTCCGTGAGTTGGAAGCGGATGGCCACGATGTACCAGGGGATGAGGAAGAGGACCCCGGGGGCCATGCGCGCTACAAGGGTCAGGAAGGCCCAGCGCTGCATCTTATAGCGGGCCGCGGCATAGGCCGCGGGGACGCCGAGGAGCATGCCCAGGAGGGTGGAGCCGCTGACGATGATGAGGCTGTTGAGCGCGTAGCGGCCGAAGGTGTAGCGCCCCAGGAGGTTGCGGTAGTTGTCGCCCGTGAGGGGCGCGATGAGCCGCGGAGGGTAGGCTACGATGTCCACATTGTGCCGCAGGGACGAGAGGACCATCCAGAAGAGAGGGAACAACGTGACAGCCAGGACGATGAAGATCTGCAGGTAACTCAGCGCGGCCGAGAGCCTGCGCGCTCGCTTTGAAGACACCAATGAAATCATAAGGCGCTCCTCGCTCGGATGATGCTGAAGAGTCCGGAGGTCAGAAGGACCATGCACAAAAGCATCAGCATGATGCTGCTGGCATAGCCGATCTGAGAGAAGAGAATGCCCTGGGTGAAAGCGTACACGTTGAGGGACATAGACGCGTTCACCGGGCCGCCCTGGGTCATGATGTAGATGCTGTCAAAGATGCGCATCAGGTCCACCGTGCGCAGCATGGCGGCGACGATGATGGCCGGCCTCAGCAGGGGCAGGGTAATGTAGCGCAGGATCTGGAGCGAAGAGGCCCCGTCTATGAGGGCCGACTCAAAGGGCTCCGTCGGCAGCGATTGCATCGCCCCGGTCACGATCAGGGTGATGAAGGGCGTCCACTGCCATACATCCACAAGGATGATGCTGGGAACCACCGTGCCCGGGTCCGAGAGCCAGGGTTGGGGCTTCAACCCCACGCTCTTCAGGAGGTAGTTCATGAGGCCTTGGGCGGGGTCGTACATCTGCACGAAGATGAGGCCCACGGCGACGGAGGGGATGACGGCCGGGGCGAAGGCCAACATCCGCAGGGGGCCGACCCCGCGCAACTTCTGCCCCAGGAGGATGCCTGCGTAAGTGCCCAGCACCACCTCCAGGGTGAGGGCGACAACATAGATGGTGAGGGTCACTTTCAGGGCCCTGTGGAAGACAGGGTCCTGGAAGGCGCGGACGAAGTTCCCCAGTCCCACGAAGTTCACCGGCTGCGCGCTTGCCAGACGGAAGTCTGTGAGAGCCAGGTACGCAGCGTAGCCGAAGGGGAACCCCACCATCAGCACTGAGAACAGAGCCGCAGGGGCGACCATGAGGGTCGGTGTGAGTTGCTCCCGGCGGCTCAGGAGCGCCTGGAAGAGGTGGGGCAACGGGCCCCGCCTTGCGGCGGGACCCGCTGCCTTGCTCACTTCAGGTGTAGGCGTAGCGGTTCTGCCCATACGGTTGTCCCCTCGCAGCCGTACGCTCAGTGCTCCAGCTGGTTCAGCTTCTCGTCCGCCTGCTTGGTGGCCTCTTCCAGGGTCATCGTGCCCAGGTAGATGGCGTCAATCATGTCACCCACGATCTGGCGGACGGTGGGCTGCTCCACAGCCGGTGGTCCGACCTGGCCGTTGCCCTTTTCCACGATGTGCTGCAGGGTCTCGGTCCACTCACGCCAGATGGGGTCGTCCTCCACCAGTTTGGCCTTCCACTCCGGAGTCTCCCAGGAAGAGGCGCGGGGGCTGGCGATCCCCTTCAGTTGGAGCCGGGCCTGCATCTCGGGGCTCGTGGACCAGACCATGAAGAGCCACGCCGCTTCTTTGTGCTTGGAGAAGGCGTTGATGCTGTTGCCCCACTGGAGCACTGTGGGCACGTCGTGGCCTTCGGGGCCTGGCGGATAGGGCTTCACCCCCACTTTGCCGATGACCTGGGAGGTGTTGGGGTCCAGGATGGTGGAGATCTCGTTGGTGGACTCAATCTCCATGCACACCTGGCCAGAGGCCATCAGGGCGGAGGACTGGGGGTAACTGTAGGTCACGAAGCCAGGCGGACCGTACTTCTTGGCCAGGTCCACGTAGGCCTGGATGGCCCGCTGGCACTTGGGGCTGGAGAGTTGGGAGTTCCCCTTCTCATCCCGCCAGTCGCAGCCGTAGTTGCGGATGAAGGGGCCAAGGGTGTAGGCCACCGCCGGCGGAAGGCCGCGCAGGGTGACGCCATAGGTCCCCTCCGGAGCCGCCTTCATGCACGCTTCCGCGGCCTTGGGCAGGTCGTCCATCGTCTTGGGGAACTCAATCCCGGCCTTCTCAAACAGGTCCTTGCGGTAGAAGATAGCCGGTCCCTCCACGATGGTGGGGATGCCCACGATCTGGCCGTCAAAGGTCTCGCCGCCCAGAGGGCCCGCACCGAAGTCCTCCAGGTTGTAGCCGGGTGGGGTCAGGTTGGGATCTTCCAGGTACTTGTTGAGGGGCTCGTAGTACCCGGCCCGGAAGTACTTCAGGCCCTCGCGAGACTTCAGGCTGGGCCACAGGTCAATCTCGCCGGACCCAGCCTGCAGGGCGATGAGCATCTTGTCCCGCAACTGGGGCTCGGCGAAGATCTGATACTGCACCTTGATCCCCGTCAGCTCCTCGAACTGGGGGATGTAGGGGAGAATGGCGTTCGTCCAGGGGTGCTGCGAAAGCCCCAGAGTGATGGTCTCACCAGCGCGCTGCTTCCAGTTGAACTCCGGCACCGGGGTGGGGGTGATCTCAATCACCACGGTCTGGACGACCGGCTTCTCCACCACCTTCTCTTTCTCCACCACCACGGTCTGGACGACCGGCTTCTCCACGACCTTCTCTTTTTCCACCACCACCGGGGTGGGGGCAGCGCAGCCTCCCACCAGGATGGCCAATGCGGCCAAAGCCGAGACCCACGCGAACCACTTGCTGGCCTTCATCTTGCTTCCTCCTTCGCTCCTCTCTCCCTTGGGCCGTTTCCGTCCGCGCCGACGTTGCACCAGATGCCCCGATGTGCTGGCCTTTCCTCACCTCCTTTCTGGGTCCGGGCGGTGGGCCTCAGACGTGGGGCGCCGGGGTGCTCTTGTCCTCGCCCGGCCACGGCGTCACACGCCTTGCAGGGAGATACGGCGCCCCTCCTCCGCGGACTGGTAGGCCGCATAGATGACCTTGACCACCTCGCGGCCCAGGTGGGCATCGGCAAGGGGCTCCCGGTCAAAGGCCACCGCCTCCACGAAATCCCGGATCTCCTGGGGGTAACCCAGGAGCCATTCCTCGTCCACACTCGGGTAGGACCACCCCGCCTTGGTGCTCAGTTTCTCCATGATGTACTCGTCGGCGAAGACGTCCTCAGTAGGCGCGAAGGCCATCACCATGCCACTGTGGGTCATATTACAGTCAATGCGGGCGTTGGAGAGCATGAGTTGAAGGGTATCCTCCATGCCCCCCAGGACGATGTCCGAGGCCTGGATGAGGGCCCTGGACCCATCGGTGAAGGTCAGGATGAGGGTGCACCAGTTCTCCACGTCCTGCCAGTCGGCCACCAGCCACTTCTGGGGCTCCGCCTGGAAGGAAGGGATCTTGCTCAGGTCGCCCGCTTCGGCCGTGACCGAGGCCACCTCAATGGGTTTCCCGTCCCGGCGCAGCCCTTCTTCCCGCTTGAAATAGAGGGCGCAGCCGATGGGGTGGGGGGCCAGCCGGACGAGGGACCCGCCGCCGGCGAACTTCCAAGCCTTGGCGTAGGAGGCATGGGACCCGCTGTGGCATTCCTGGGCGCGGATCTCCAGGATGGTGCCGCCGCTGGCCCTGGCCAGGCGCAGGGCTTTCTGCACCGCAGGGCAGTAGAGCCAGTTCTCCGCGTACATCAGTTTCACGCCGTAGCGCTGTGCGGCGGCGATCATGCGGTCCGCGCTGGCCAACGCTTCCTTCAGCATGAGGTGTTTGGGCGTCGCGCCCACGGGTTCGGCGGCCCCTGGCCCTCCGAAGTAGCCGGTGAGAGGCTTCTCGCAGATGATGTGCTTGCCCGCCTGGGCCGCCTCTACCGCGAAGGGCTCGTGCAGGTGGTTGGGGACCGAGAGGTCTACCAGGTTGATGTCGTCCCGGTCCAGGACGCGGCGGTAGTCCTCGTAGGCGTCCCGGATGCCGAACTCCCGGGCCAGCGCCTCCGCCTGGGCCAGGGGCACGGCGGCCACGGCGGCGATGTCTACGTCCAGGTCGGTGATGCGCCGGTAAGCCCGGGCGTGGATGTGGCCCACGAACCCCGCCCCGATGAGCCCCACACGCACTTTCTCAGGCATGGACATCTCCTCTGATCGCTGGCTCAGGAAGGCCGGCCAGGGCTCAGGCGAAGCCGAGGATGCGGCGGTACAGGTCCTTCTTCCCTTCGCGGTCGGCCAGGTAGGTGGCGATCTGCCGCCATTCCCCTACCCGGTCCGTGGGGATCTCCGCCGTGGTGACGCCATCCCCACGCCCCAACTGGGCCAGGATGCGGCCGGAAGGCCCCACAATGACCGAATAGCCGAAGGAGTAGATGCTCCCGGTCACCCCTTCGCCCTGGCAGGCCATGGCCAGCCCCACGGTGTTCTCCAGGGCCCGCACGATGGCCATGGCCGTGGGCTTCTCGTGGTTCCACTCCCAGAGGTCCCAGTCCTGCGGCGGACCCACGGTGAGCCAGTTGGTGCTGTTCAGGATGACATCTGCGCCGGCCAGGGCCAGCCCCCTGGAGTACTCGGGGAAGCAGAGGTCCATGCAGATGGAAAGGCCGAAGCGGCCGAAGGGGGTATCCACCAGGACCATGTCTTCTCCGGGTTTGAAGACTTCCTTCTCTTCTCCGAAGAGATGGACCTTGCGGTACCTGGCCACAATGCCCTGGTCCGGCGAGATGAAAGGCGCGGCGTTGTAGTACGCGCCCCCGTCCTCCTCAATCAGGCTCCCGTAGATGTAGATGTGGTGCTCCGCTGCCAGCCGGCAGAGGAAGTCGGTGACCGGCCCGGGGATCTTCTGGGCGAACTCCAGTTTCTTCGGGCCGAAGTCGTAGCCGGTGGGGAAGGTCTCGGGGAGGACGACCAGCTGCGCCCCCTGGGCGGCTGCTGCGGCCACGAGGCGGGCGGCCTTTTCCAAGTTGCCCTCCACATCGTACAGGGCGCTGTGGAACTGCGCTACGGCGACTCTCGGTCCCATATCTGCCTCCTCAAATCTCCTTGTGCGGTGTTCCCGCTCAGCCGCGACGGGCTCCCACCTGCGCGTCCCAGATCTGCAGGACCTCTTCCGAGGTTACGACCTTGCCGTAGTGCCGCCCCAGGATGTACATGGCCACTTCGTGGACTGTCCGGTTGAACTCCGGCCCTTTTACGGTGAAGGAAGCCAGCAAGTCCCGTGGAGCGACGATGTGGTACCCCAGGGCAAAGCCGTCGTGCATCGTGTCGCCCGCGCAGATGTTGGGCCCCGTACCTGTGACGATGAGCGTCTTGATCTCCCGGCGCCGCAGGATGGTATCCAGGTTCGTGCCCGTGAAGGCCCCGTAGGTGTACTTGGTCACCACCGGCTCTCCCTCCTGCGGCTCAAACCCGGGCGCGAACTCCGCGCCCCAACTCCCCTCAAGGGTCACAGCCGGCGGTCCCCAGAAGGCGTACCACGAAGGTGGGTTCAGGGCCGCATCGTTGATGACGCGGGTATGGACGATGAAGATCCCCCGCTGCCGGGCTTTCCGGAGGAACTCCGCCAGCCGGGGAGCCATCTCCTGCACCATGGAGAGGTCAAAGCCGAAACTGGCCATCTTTCCCTGAGGTGACACAAAATCGTTCTGCATGTCGATCACGAGCAGCGCGCACCGGTCCGGGGCGATCTGCTCTTCCAAGGTGGTCATCTCAAAGGCCTTCATGGTGCCTCCTCCCCCGGCGTTCCTCCTACTTGGTCTGTTTGTACACGGCCACGGCGAACAGGATGATGAGGCCTTTCAGGATCTGCTGGTACCAGGTGTGGACGTTGAGCAGGTTCAGGATGTTGCTGATGACCGTCAGGAGCAGGACCCCAGCCAGCGTGCCGGCCAGACCGCCGCGCCCCCCGGCCAGGCTTGTGCCGCCCACCACGACGGCGGTAACCGAGTCCCACTCCATGCCTGGCCCCACCGCGGGGTCGCCCACCCCCATCCGGCTGGCCAGGTAGAGCCCGGTGACAGCGGCCATCAGCCCCGAGAGGACATATGTGGCGATCCGGATGCGGGAGACGGGGATGCCCGACCACCTGGCGATCTCCGGGTCGCCGCCCACCGCGTAGACGTGCCGTCCGAAGCGGGTCCTGCGCAGCACCACCAGGCTCACCCCCAGCGCCAGGGCAAAAAGGATAAGGGGCACAGGGAAGGGGCCAATGAACCCATCGGAAAGGAACCGGTAACTGGGCGTGGTGCGGCCCACGGGGATCTTGGTGTAGGCCAGGGCGATGCCACGGCCGATGGACATGGTGGCGAAGGTGGCGATGAAGGGGTTGACCCGGAGCCGCACGATGGCCAGCCCGTTCCCAAGTCCGTAGAGGACCCCCAGGGCCAATGACAAGAGGACCGCGGGGAGGACCATGGTTTCCCCACCTTCCATCAGCACGGCGCTGAGGAGAGAAACCAGCGTGATGACCGCGCTGACGGAGACATCAAACCCTCCGGCCAGGATGACGAAGGTCTGGCCGATGCTCACGAGGCCCAGCGAGGTGGCCTGCCGGAGCAGGTTGACCCAGTTGCGGGGCGTGCGGAAGGCAGGGGAGGCGGACAGGCCGAACGCCACCAGACCGACCAGGATGGCGTACACAGCCACGGTAGCCACATGGGGGTTGGTCCTCACAAAACGGGCCAAGGGCTGCAGGAACCCCTCTCTCCCGTCCTCGGGCCGTGTCCCAGAACCGTCGGAACCGGGAAGGGGGCAGGCTTCTGCCTCCCTGGGCTTGGCTTCCGCTTCCAGCCCGCAGGCCAGGGCCAGGATCCGCTCCTCCGTCGCTTCCTCAGGGGTCAGTTCCCCCACGATGCGCCCCTCGCAGAGGACCAGGATCCGGTCGCTCATGCCGATCACTTCCGGCAGTTCGGAGGAGATCATGATGATGGCCTTGCCCTCGTTGGCGAGGCGGCGCATCAGGGCGTAGATCTCCACCTTGGCCCCCACGTCAATGCCCAGGGTGGGCTCGTCAAAGAGGAGCACGTCCGGCTCGGTGGCCAGCCACTTGGCCAGCACCACCTTCTGCTGGTTGCCACCGCTCAGATACTGCACCTGCTGCTGGGGGTTGGGAGGGCGGATCTGGAGTTCCGCGATCAAATCCCCAACCACCTTCCGCTCTCGCGCCCGATCCACCAGGCCCCACGCGCTCCACACGTCCAGGCTGGGCAGGGCCACGTTCTCGCGGACCGAAAGCCCCATCACCAGGCCCTCTGCTTTGCGGTCCTCCGTGAGGAACCCGATGCCCGAGTTCACCGCATCCCTGGGGCCTCTGATCTGGAGCGGCTTGCCGTGCAGGAGCACTTCCCCTGCATCCACAGGGTCTGCCCCGAAGAGGGCCCGCACGATCTCCGTGCGTCCAGACCCAGCCAGGCCAGCGATCCCCAGGATCTCGCCCCGGTGCAGGGAGAAATGGATATCGTAGAAAGCCCCACGCCGCGTCAGGCCCCGCACCTCTAAGACCTTCTCGCCCCTTCCATCTCCGCGCGGGGGGAAGGCCTCGCTCAGGGGCCTGCCGACCATCATGCAGATGAGGTCCCCTTTGCTCACGTCCGCCGTCCGCACCGTGCCCACCACCTGCCCGTCCTTGAGCACCGTGGCGCGGTCGGCGATGCGGAAGATCTCGTCCAGGCGGTGCGAGACGTAGATGACCGTCACCCCATCCTGGCGGAGGGAGCGGATGACCTCAAACAGGTGCGCCACCTCCCGTTCGCCCAGGGCGGCCGTCGGCTCGTCCATGATGATCAGATCGGCGTTCAGCGACAGGGCCTTGGCGATCTCCACCAGTTGCTGTTGGGCCACACCCAACCGGAAGACGGGAGAGGAGACATCCACCGCCGCGCCGAGGCGGTCCAGAAGGGCCTGGGCCCTCCGCTGGAGTTCCCGGGCATCCACGAGCCCCAGACGTCCCGTGATCTCCCGGCCCAGGTAGATGTTCTCAGCGACGGTCAGGTAGGGCAGCAGGCTGGGCTCCTGGTAGATGGTGCTGATGCCCAGACTCTGGGCGTGGTGGGGAGATTCCATGCGGACGGGAGACCCCTTGAAGATGATCTCCCCGGCATCCGGCGAGTACACCCCGCTCAGGATCTTCATGAGGGTGGACTTGCCGGCACCGTTTTCACCCACCAGGGCATGGACCTCCCCCCGTTCGCACGAGAAGTGGACGTTGTCCAGGGCCCGGACGCCCGGGAAGGTCTTGGTAATGCCCCGCATGTCCAGGATGAGTTCGGCCATGCTCCTCGCTCACACCAGGGGTGCAGGCACTCTGGGGGTGGGGGGAGGCCCGTCGGAAGGGATGGGCCTCCCCCACGCGCGTTACCCCTTCTTGCCGTAGAGACGTTGCACCCACTCTTCCGGCAGTTCGTGGACCGCCCAGTACTGGTCGCTCAGGTCGGGGCGGTAGTACTTGTCCAGTTCGGTGTGGTCAAAGGTGACGACGGGGTACTCTACATACTTGGGCACTGGCTCTCCGCTGAGCACCTTGACGGCCAGGTCCACGCAGGTGAGGCTCATGGAAGCACCGCCGGAGACGGAGAAGAACTCCACCTTGTGCTCCTTGGCCTTGGCCAGCCACCCGTTCCAGTCATCGGTCCCGCCCATAGGCGGGATGGGCTTGCCGGCATCCAGGAACGCATCCACCGCGCCCAGGGCCATCTGCCCGCCACCAGGGATAACCCCGTCAATCTGGGGGTTGGCCTGGATGAAGGCTTCCATGGCCTTCTTGGCCTCCACGGGCGACCAGTAGCAGTAGGCCAGGCCTACTTCCTTGATGTCCGGGTACTTGCTCAGGGCCTGCCGTGCTCCCCGAAGCCAATCCTCGGCATAGCTGCTCCCCGGAGCCCCCATGGTCAGCACCACGTTGCCCTTGCCACCGAGCCGCTTGCCCAGCCAGTCCGCGCCCAGGTAGCCGATGCGCACGTTGTCGGTGGTCACCCACGACACGTATTTGTCGGTCCGCACCCGGGTGGAGGCCAGGATGACGGGGATGCCCGCGTCCATGGCCTTCTCCACAGAGGCGACCAGGGCGGCCTCGCTGATGGGGTCAATGAACAGGAGGTCCAGGTTCTTGGCCAGCAGGTCTTCCACATCGTTGATCTGCTTGGCGGCGTCAAAGTTCGCCGCCGTGACGTAGTACTCCTTGAATTTGTCTTTGTACTTTTCCTTGATGCCATACTCAAAGTGGGCGCTGAACATCACCATCCATGCGTTCACATCCCCGGAGCCGGCCCGTCCCACCACCCAGGGCGGGTTCTTCTTGTACCGGGACGTGTCCACCATGCCAGGGCTGAGGGCTGGGGTGGGGGTGGGCTGGACCGCGGGCTGACACCCGGGCAGAAGGACGGTGATGCCAGCGAGGCCGGCCACCGTGCCAGCCAACCGCATGAACTCCCGACGGGTGTAGGTCCTCCTCTCTGCCATAGATAACCTCCTTTGGATGCTTTGTGCGCCGTTTGCCTAGTGGGACGCCCCTACCGGGGTCCCTGTGATCGGAAACAACTCCTCTCCGATGGTCCGCTTGCCACCTCCTTTCCTCCCCTGAGGACGGCCAAGGGGATTCTGCCTTAGGGAAGCCGGCGTATGGAGTAGAGCGCCACCGATGCCAGGATCACCAGCCCTTTCACCACCAGCTGATACTGCACGTTCAGGTTCAGGAGGAGGACAAGGTTGAGCAGGATCGCCACGAGGAGCACGCCTGCCACGGTGCCTCCAATGCCTCCCTTGCCTCCAGCGAAACTGGTCCCCCCCACCACCACAGCGGCGATGGAATCCAATTCGTACCCTCGGCCGATCCACTGGTCGGCGTAGCCCACGTAGCCAGCCAGGATGAGGCCGGCCACGGCGGAGAGGAAGCCGCAGAGGACGTACGTTGCCACAGTGATCCGGTCCACCAGGATGCCCGAGAGACGAGCAGCCTCTCGGTTGCCTCCTGTGGCATACAGTTTGCGCCCGAACGTGGTGTACCGGAGCACCAGGGCCATGACCAGGGCGACCAGGGCGAAGACGAGGACCGCTACGGGGACAGGACCGAGGTTGTCGTGGCCGAAGAAACGGAGGACTGGCGGAAGGTGCCCGCTGGGGCTGGCCTTGGTGGCCAGGAGACGCGCTCCCGTCACAGCGATGGAGACCCCCAAGGTGGCGACAAAAGGCGGCACGCGCCTCCAGGTGATGATGAACCCGTTGATCAGCCCGATGAGGCACCCCAGCGAGAGGCTCACCAGCACCCCGGGCACCACCAGGCTGTTCTCGCCTTTGGTCACTTCGGCCACGGCGATCGTCGCCAGCTGCATGGTGGCCGCCACCGAGAGGTCAATCCCTCCCCCGATCATCACGATGGTCTGGCCCACGCTCAGGATCCCCAGGGCCGAGGCCTGCCGCAGGATGTTGAACAGGTTGGCCGGCTGGTAGAAGGCAGACGAGAGGAGGGCCGCTGCCACGATGACCACCACCAGGGCCACGTAGAGGCCCCACCGCTCCAGGAAGCCCAGAGGCACCCTGGCCTGAAAACGCTTGAGGCCCTCGCTTCCCAGCCCAGCGGACATACTCGTCCCTCCCTGGCCCCTACGCCCCTTGGGGGAACGCCAGCGCCTTCCGCGGGCAAAGGGCCACGCAGATGCCGCAGCCGTAGCAGGCACTGGCATCCACCACCGCCTTGCCGTCCACCAGGGTGATGGCGAAGCAGTGCCCTGGCTTGAGGCAGATGCCGCAGCCGTTGCAGCGCTCCAGGTCCACCTGGGGGGCACCCGGGAGCGGCTCCAGCTGCACGTTGGCCCGCAGGTTCGGGAGCGCTCGCCCCACGATCTCCTCCCAGGAGGAATATCCCTGCTCCTCCAGGAACTTCTCCATCCCCTGGACGATGCGCGTCACCACCTCCCACCCGCGCCACATGATCTCCGTACAGGCGGTGACCAGGGTCGCCCCCCACATCATGTACTCAATGGCGTGCTGCCACGTCTGGATGCCGCCACCCCCCACGATGGGGATGCGGACGCGGCGAGCCGTCTGGGCCACGGCCGCGTACCCCATGAGGCGGGTCGCTGGGCCGCCCAGACTGCCGATGCTGGCCCCCTGCAGGAGGGGGTACACCCGGTCCGGATGGTAGATGTCCACGGGGGGCAGGCTCTGCTGCGCCCCGGCCAGGCAGAGGCCGTCCGCGCCGCCCTCCTCGCATGCCCGGGCGATGAGGGTGATGTCCGTCACGTTGGGCGTCAGTTTGCAGACGACAGGGATGCGCACAGCCTCCTTCAGGACCCGGGTCACGCTGCGGGCGAGGTCCGGGTCCTGCCCGGTGAGGGCTCCGCCCCGCTCGCCCTGCTCTCCAGGGCCCCCCTCGCCCAGCCGGGCCGCGGTCAGGGCGAGGTTGGGGCAGATCATGTTGGCCTCAATGAGGTCGGCCCCGGCGTTCTCCATCGCCTTGGCCAGCGTCGCCCAGCCTTCCAGGTCCTCTGCGTCGTGGGTGATGTTGGAGAAGAGGACGAGGGAGGTCTGGCGCTTGGCCTGCTCAATGAGGCGGACCGCCTCGTCCATGTCCAGCCGGCGGTCGTGGCAGACGATGCTCCCCACCCGCGGGTCGTTGTACATCCGCAGTTTGCCGTAGAAGGGCTGCTTGATGAAGGTCAGTTTGACGCTCGCCGCGGCCGCCCCTGCCCGGTCCGCCTCCTGAAGGACGCGGAGGTTCGCCGTGAGGGGGCTGGACGCCACCACAAAGGGGTTCTTAAAGGCGATACCTGCAAAATGGACGTTCATGGGCGCTATTCCCCCAGGTACCCCAACTGGCGCGAGATGGCCAGCGCCGCTGCCTTGACGTGAGGAGCCAGTTCCTGGATCCTCCCTTCCGTCAGCCGGAACGCGGGGCCGGAGATGCTCAGGGCAGCCACGACCTTGCCCTGGTGGTCAAAGATGGGGGCCCCGACGCAGCGGATCCCCTCCTCGTTCTCAATGTCGTCCACCGCGTACCCCTGCCGGCGGACCCGCTCCAGTTCCTGGAAGAGCCTTTCCTTGTCCGTGATGGTGTTGGGCGTGCGGGCCGGCAGGCCGTGCCGGGCCACGACCTCCTCCACCTCCTCCCGGGGGAGGTAGGCCAGCATGGACTTGCCCACCGCCGTGCAATGGGCGTAGACGCGGCTCCCGATGGTGGAGTGCATGCGGACGGCCTGGGAGCACTCCACCTTCTCCACGTAGGTGCACTGTCCCCCGTCCATCACCACCAGGTGCACCGTCTCGTTGGCCAGGTCCCGCAGGCCCTGCAGGAAGGGGTAGGCCACGCGGCGCAGTTCCACCCCTTCCAGGAGCCCGTTGGCCAGTTCCAGGATTTTGTACCCCAGCCGGTACTTCTCCGGCTCGGCGGGGTCCTGGACCACGTACCCCGCCGTCGCGAGGGTGGCCAGAAGGCGGTACACGGTGCTGCGGGAGATGCCCAGGTCCCGGCTGATCTCGGTGGCCGAACACGGACACTGCGCCCCTCCCAGGTAGTCCAGGATGTTCAGGGCCTTGACCACGGTGAGCGTCAGATGGGCATCGGACTGAGGCATGGCTTCGCTCTCGGTTGCGATGGTTTCCAGGAAGGCGCCTCTCCAGAGGCTACCCCCACCCCGGGCCCTGGGCCCGGGGTCACATCAGGTGATCGTCCCCCCAGGGTCACACCAGGGCGGCGGAATCCCGGTCCAGGTACAGGACGGCGTTCGGATGGCGGCGCAGGGCCGTGGCAGGGCAGTGGGTGCCGATGGGCCCGGTCAGGGTGGCCTTCACGGCCTGCGCCTTGGTCGGGCCCGGGACCATGGTGTAGATGTACGAGGCCCGCATCAGGGCCGGGATGGTCAGCGTCAGGGCGTGGGTCGGCACGCTTGGGAGGTCCGGGAAGCAGCCGTCGTGGACCTGCTGCAGGCGGCAGGTCTCGTCCAGTCGCACCACTTTGACGTCCAGGGGGTCGTTGAAGTCCGCCACAGGCGGGTCGTTGAAGGCGAGGTGCCCGTTCTCCCCGATCCCGGCGCAGACGATGTCCACGGGGTGTTGCTTCAGGAGGGCGGCGTAGCGCCGGCATTCTTCTTCCGGGTCGGGGGCCTGGCCGTTGAGGAAGTGCACGGTGCCAGGGTGGACCAGGTCAAAGAGGTGCCTGCGCAGGAAGTTGCCGAACCCCTGCGGGGCATCGGCGGGGAGGCCGAGGTACTCGTCCATGTGGAAGGCGATGACCTTGCTCCAGTCCAGGCCTTTCGCGGCGGCGAGGGTGGCGAGGAATTCGTTCTGGGAGGGAGCGGCGGCGAAGACCATGACCACCTGGCCGCGCTGGGCGATGTATTCACGCATCCGCTGGGCCACGGCTTCTCCAGCAGCGGCTCCCATCTTCTGTCGGTCGGGGTAGACCTCCACCCGCAACTGGTCCACGTGCAGGATCCGCTCGGGCTGACTTGCCATAGCATCCTCCGCCTTGAGGCTGTCCCACTATTCGGACATTTTGTCCACTTTATGAGAGAGTATATCACACCCGCCTGGAATTTGTCAAGCGCCGTGGGGTTGGTTGCGGTTGCATCTTGTGTTGGTGAGTCGGGGACGCGGGAAGACCGACCTCTCCC
>JBMFPD010000056.1:0-14093 GCA_049969295.1 Anaerolineae bacterium
GGGGGGAAGTCTCCCTGCCGGAAGGCGAGCCGCCAGTTCCGATCCGGGCTCTGGAGCAGGCGTCGCCTTGAGCCAACGCGGGCTCCGCAGGGGCGGCCCGGCTCGCTGGGGAGGTGGCAACCCTATAGGGTGTAGAGTTCCAGGAGGCGCTTTTCCGTCTCGCCCTCAATGCGGGCCACCACTTCCACGTAGGGCGCGATGGACGAGTGCCGCAACTTGCGCTTGAGGAGTTCGTCCACCTGGAAGATGCCCGCGGAGTTGCTCATCTGGATCTCCACCCGGATGGGCTTGGACTCCCCCTTGGTGAGGGTCACGGCGTCAATGGCCGCGGCCGAGACGGAGTGGATGTTGGTCGCGCCGGCCTCAAAGGGGATGCGGGAGCGCCCCTTGCTCATGTCCAGCGCGTCGGCTACCTTCACCACGCCGGCCTCCAGGGTAAGGCAGGAGACCTCCCACTGGTGCGCCACCATGGCATGGAGGATCTCCGACTGCATCACCGCCCGTTCTGCCGGCCCGTAGAGGCCTTCCAACCACTGCTGGATCTTCGGCACGGCCAGGATGAGGGAGTAGAACTCGTGCTCATCCCGGTGGACGGAGATGCCCAGGTCGTGGAGGCAGGAGGCCAGGACCACGATGACTTCCGCATCGTCCGGGCCGAACCCCATGGAGCCGTAGTGGACCTGCACGCTGGGGGCGATCCCCGCGTCCAGGAGGAGCCGCAGGAGTTTCAACGCTGCGTTGGCCACGATGCGGATGTGGACCTCCCCGTGGTCGCTCATGCCCAGGCGGTCCACCACGTTGACGTTGCAACACCGCCACAGTTGGGCGATCTCCTCATCGGCGTTGACCCTCTCCAGGACCTTCTGCAGTTTCTCGTTATGCCGGACCGGCAGGTTCAGAGCCATAGGAATCTCCCTCCCCTGTGCGCTTTCTTCGGGCCATTGTAGTGCAGGCGGGGAGGAAGGTCAAAGGGACGAGGGCGCCGGTTCTCGCCTGCTTTGCGGGGCGCGCTTCCTGGCGTGCTGCGGGGACGGTAGCGTCGGCGCAGGCTCTGGGCAGGGGCACGGCATGCCCTGCCCCCGAGGGCGACGCGCCAGGAGGCACTCCCTATGGCAGGAGGCCGCGCAGCCAGGCCAGGAGGGCGCGCCAGAGGTCTTCCCACGGGGCCCCAGGGACGGGGGTGCTGGAGGGCATGGGCTGGGGCGCCGGGGTCGGTGTGAGCCGCGGGCCAGGCCGGACCGGGGCCGGCGTGGGCGATGGGCGGACCGTGGGCGTCTCCTGAAGTGCGGGGCTGGGCTCGGCCGGCGTCACCTGGTAGGCCTGCCCCCTCCAGACCACGGTGACCTCCTGCCCTAGGGCGAAGTAGGGCCCCAGGGCCGGTTCCTGCGCCAGGAGGCGGAAGTAGGCCTCGCTCCCGAAAGGCACCACCGTGGGGCGCATGGCCGATGGGTCAAAGGCCGTGTCCACCCAGGCACCGCCTTGCTGGACGAAGGTCTTGTCCCCCACCAGGCGCACCTGGGCCGCGCGGGCCTCAACCGGCCGTTCGGCAGCCTTCAGACTATCCTGGACCATGCTCTTGAACACGGCCTCCTGGCCGGAGACCGTGGGGGCGGCGGTGGCAGCGGCCCCCATCTCCCGCTGGACCAGGGCTTCCCGGCCGTCTGGCCGCAGGGCCAGGTGCGGTTCCTCCACCAGGAAGGACGTGTAGGGCGTGATGATGCCGTAGCGCACGCTCAGGTCCACCACCTCCTCCACCAGTTCCTTATCCTCCCCGTGGAGACGGATCTGGGCCAGGAGGTAGCCGACCTTGCGGGTGGCCCACAGGCGGGGGATGAAGGCCTCGCCCCCTTCCTCCCGGAGGAGCAGGTCCTCGTAGACGAAGCGCCGTAGCTCCCCGTTGACCTCCCCTTCCAACACCACCTTCACCGGGCCCCCCTGCCGGTACCGCCCGACCACGGCCAATTGCGTCCCGGCGAAGAGGTCCGGCAGGGGATAGGGGTAGAGGTCCTCCACGTGGACGCCCTGGAACGTGAGGCGCACATCGGTCAGGAGCGGGGCGCTCACCTTGGCGTAGAAGGACGAGACCACCTCTTCAATGTCCTCCTCGGGGCGGACGTAGGCGCTCGCCCCGCGGTGCTCGCTGGCGAGGGTGTCCAGGAGGATGGTGTTGACATCGTAGCCCACCCCGAAGCAGAAAAGGCGCACCGTTTCCGGGGCCTTCCGGGCGACTTCCTGGAGGATGGCCTGCGTGTCGGTGATGCCTTCCGTCGCCAGGCCATCCGTCAGGAAGATGAGGATGGTGGGGCGCTCTGGGGCGGCCTGGTCCAGGGCCTCCAGAAGGGCGCGGTGGATGTTCGTGCCGCCGGCCGCGTGGAGGTCGTCCACCCAGCGGCGCGCTGCCTCCCGGGCCGAAGCCGGCTGCAGCCCTGGGGCGAAGGCCTGCACCCCTGTGCTGAAGGCGAGGATGTTGAAGCGGTCGTCCTCGTAGAGGTTGTCCAGGATGAAGCGCAGGGCCGCCTTGGCCTGGCGCAGTTTCTCCCCGCGCATGCTGCCAGAGACGTCCAGCACGCAGAGGACGTCCTTCGCCACCCGAGGCGCAGCCTCCGCCTCCACGTCTGGCGCCACCAGGAGGAGGAAGAAGCCGTCCTCCCGCGGCTCCCGGTAACTCAGGAGGTTGAGGCCGAACTCTTCCCCCGAGAGGCCGTAGTAGAGGGTGAAATCCTTGTCAGGCAGGACGTCCGTCTCTTCGTGGCCGACCCGAACGTGGACGTCGCTCTCCCGGTCCACCGCCACGTCGTGGCTGCTGGAGTAGACCGCCTTGATGGGGTCCCGGCTGGAGCGGATGTCCACGCTCACCGAGACCTCCTCCAGGGGCCGGGAGGAGAACTTCTCCGTGTTCAGGGGGTAGACGTACCGGACCAGCCCGCCTTCCAGGTCCAGCACCTCGGTGTACTCCAGTTCCACGCGGCGCTCGCCCCCGGCAGGGATGGGGAAGATGCGGGCCTGGAAGGCATCCCGGCCCACGTACTCCAGGAGGGCCGGGTCACGCTGGCTGCGGACGATCTCCTCGTAGATGCGGCGGGCCTTGTCGCGGGGGAGCAGTTTCCCTTCCTGGGGTTTCCCGTCCACCCACAGGGTGAAGCGGGAGATGGCCGCGTCCTCCGGCAGGGGGAAGAGGTAAGTCCCTTCCACGGGGAAGGGGTTGGGGTTGACGACAACCTGGTCCACGTGGGTGGTCGCGACCTGGTCCTGGATGGTGACCTGGACGCGGTGGTACTTGATGGCCAGGTTCTCGGCGCGGGGCACCTCGGGCGGGGGATGGGGGATGATGATCCCGTCCGCCAGGGCAGGGGTGGCGGCGAGCCACAGGGCCAACGCCAGGGCGGCCATACAGGCGATCCTTCTCCTCATGTGAGACCTCCACTCAGGGACAAGTGCGCATCCGCGGGGGTGGCGCTGACCTGCACCGAAGAATAGACGCAGGGCCGGGGGCGGAAGTTCCTGGAGCCTGACGAACCTCTGGTGACGATGTTCTGGTCCGCTACAGTGCTCTCTTGACGCTGGGACAGGTTTCCCCATAGCAGGTTGAGTGGACTTCCTTGCTCACTGGGTTCGGGCACCCGGGCAGGCTGGCAGGGCCATCGCTGCCCTGATCCTCTGGTTGGGATTTGCACACGCGTCCTGGGGCTCCGTTGGGGTTCCTTTTGGGGCTCTTGCCTGCCGGGCACGCTATCCCCGTCGGGACAACCCTCACGAGAGCGAGGGGTCGTCTCGTTTCTGGGCTGCGCGCAGGAGAACCTCCTGCTGCACCTTGCACCAGCCAGGGGCGAGGTATCAGCCCAATACCGTGACTGCCGGGGTGGTCAATAGTCCGGATACTTGCCGCTATGGATCTGACCCTTCCCGTTTTGGTGAAACAAAGGTTCGCAATTTGACAAGACGCAGGGTTTCGCGTATAATTTTTCCCCGAGTTCTTCTTGAAAGGAAACTCTTCTAGATGCCTTTGCAATACCACATTCAATGTGCCCCGGGCGATGTGGGCCGTTACGTCCTCCTCCCGGGTGATCCCGGACGTTGTGCCCTTATCGCGCAGCATTTTGACAGTGCTGTCCTGGTCGCCCAGAACCGTGAGTTCACCACTTACACTGGCACCCTCTTAGACGAAACAGTATCTGTGACCTCTACCGGGATCGGCGGGCCTTCTACAGCCATCGCAGTGGAAGAGTTGGCCGCGATCGGCGCGGACACCTTCATCCGCGTGGGCACCTCTGGCGGCATGCAACCTTACACCCAGATAGGAGACTTGGTGATCGCCACCGCGGCTGTGCGCGACGAGGGGACAAGCCGCCAGTACCTGCCTGTGGAATTCCCATCCGTGGCTGATCCGGACGTGGTGTGGGCCTTGCGGCAAGCGGCTCGTCGCACTGGCGTCCGGCACCATGTAGGCATCGTACATTCTAAGGATTCATTCTATGGAGAAGTCCAGCCCAAGAGAATGCCCATCGCCAGGCGGCTCCTGGAGCGGTGGGAAGCTTGGGTCAAGGGCGGGGCGCTGTGCTCTGAGATGGAAGCTGCCACGCTCTTCGTGGTTGCCTCCGTGCTGGGCAAACGGGCTTCAGCGTTGCTCCTGGTAGGTGGCATCACTTCGCCCGATTCCGAGCCAGGGAATCCCCTCCAGGAAGAACCTCAACCTTCCCTTGACCTGCACCCACTGATCAGGACGGCAGTGGAAGCTTTGCGGATTCTTATCCAACGGGACCGTGAGAATGAGGCAACAGGTCCCGGTGAGTCTCGCTCCGGGATCTGAGCCAGGAGGGTATGAACGCCGTGTCAACTGTGCTTGCGCCTATCATGCTCTTCATCCCCGGGAACTCCTTCCTCCACCGGTTGCACCCTCTGACCAAGCTTGCCTGGATCGTCTCGGTCATGTTGTTTGCATTCTTCATGCGCAACCCCCTGATCTTAGCCATAGTCACCGTCGTGGGGATAAGCCTCGTCTTGCTTTCGGGGACCTGGCGCTCCTATAAGCAGAGCATGCGGGTGCTCCTGCCGGTCGTGTGCGCCCTGATCTTCTTCCAGTTTGTCGCGCCCGCCTATCCCCGCCCCTGGACGCCGGTGGTCCCCTTAGGGCCTCTGACCATCTATCAGGAAGGGGTCTACAGTGGCCTGGTCTTTGCCCTGATGATCACCGCGGCGGCCACGGTGGCCCTTGTGGGGGTGATGACGACCCACCCAGGTGACCTGTTCGCCTCTCTGCGCCGGCTGGGGGTCCCCTACACCTTGAACTTCATGATCCTCAATACGCTTCAGTTGATCCCTATCCTGCAGAGAGAGTTCAACATCGTCCTAAATGCGCAACGGGCGCGGGGCATGAAAGCCACAGGGATCGGAGCCCTGGTGCCCAGCATGGTACCGGTCTTTGCGGGAGCCATAGAGCGAGTGCAACAGCTTTCCATGAGCCTGGAATCCCGTGCCTTCGGCTCGTCAGGGAAAAAGACCAGCCTCCGCGAGATCAAGGCCCGTCCGGCTGACTACATATTGACAGCCCTATCTGCCCTCTTCCTGGGAGGCACTCTTTACTACGTCATCCGGTTCGGCACCCCCGATTGGAGCAAGCAGATCCACTGGCCGCCGGCCTTTGTCCTGGCCCTTTTCTTCAGCGCGATCATCGGGTTCCTGGTCCTGGCCGGTTCCTTCGTGTTACAGTTCCGGCAGCGATAACCTGAACCCCTTGGGCAGGAGCAAGCACAAATGCAAGACGACATCATCGTGATGGAACACGTGACCTATCAGTACCTGGGCACAGACCAGCCGGCCCTGAAGGACGTCAATCTCCGGATCAGACGAGGCGAATACGTAGCCCTTTTGGGACGGACAGGCGCGGGCAAGACAACCCTGTGTCTATCCCTCAATGGCATTGTGCCCCACATGACGATGGGGGAATTCTCCGGCCGCGTCCTCATAGATGGCATAGATACCCAGACGAAGCCAGTGCGGGAAATGGCCAAGAAAGTCGGCATGGTCTTTGACAATCCTGAATATCAGCTCAGTCAGATGACTGTGCGAGAGGAAGTCGCCCTGGGCTTGGAGAACCTGGGGGTACCTCGGGAAGAGATGCTTCGGCGCATCGCGGAGGTTCTGGAGATTGTGGAACTGAGCGGTCTGGACGACCGCTCCCCCTTGGCCCTGTCTGGGGGCCAACAGCAGCGCTTGGCCATCGCCGCTGCACTGGCCATGTATCCCGAAATCCTGGTCCTGGACGAACCCACCTCCAACCTTGACCCTCTTGGGAAAAGGGAGGTATTCCGCGTTGCCCGGCAATTGAACAAAGAACGGGGCATGAGCATCATCATCGCTGAACACGAAGTGGAAGTGATGGCCCTGCATGCAGACCGCATCATCGCGCTGGACCAGGGGGAGATCGTCTTAAACGGCACGCCGCACGAGGTGTTCCGCGAGGTAGAGACGTTAGATCGGATCGGTGTGCGCGTTCCCCAGGTGACCCAGCTGGCCTACGAGCTGGACCACCAGTACGGCAAATGGGGAGAAGCCTACCCTGTGACGTTGCAGGAAGCGTTACAGGCTCTGAGAGACCGCATCGGAGGCTGCTAGCCGTGTCAGACGTGGTGATCCTGTGCGAAGACTTGTGGCATATCTATCCCGGAGGTGTGGTGGCCCTCCGAGAGGCAAACCTGGAGATCCGGCGAGGTGAAGTCGTAGGCGTCATCGGACAGAACGGCTCTGGCAAGACCACACTGGTGAAACATTTCAACGGCCTGCTCAAGCCCAGCCAGGGGCGAGTGGTCGTCAACGGGGTGGATGCAGCGGCGGAGTCGGTGAACGCCCTTTCCCGACATGTGGGCTACGTCTTCCAGAACCCCAACCACCAATTGTTCGCCAAGACTGTGGAAGAGGAACTGGCCTTCGGCCCCACCAACTTGGGTCTATCCCCTGCGGAAGTCACCGAACGAGTCCAGAGTGCCCTCGCCTTTTTCAACCTGGAGCCCTACAGGGAGATGCACCCCTACCGGATCAGTTTCCCCCTGCGCAAAGTGGTGGCCATGGCCTCTATCTACGCCATGCGGCCTCAGGTGTTCGTGCTGGACGAGCCTACCACAGGCCAGGACCACGTGGGAGTGGGGATTATCTACAACCTGATCCGTCGGTTGAAGGAAGATGGGGCGACCGTTGTGATCGTCTCCCACGACATGCCCTTGATTGCCATGGCCGCGGAGCGGGTTGTCGTGCTGTGGAATGCGCAGATTATCGGCGATGCGACGCCCAAGGAGATCTTCTCCGACGACGGGCTGATGCAGAAGACCAACCTGCACCCTCCGCAGATTACGGAACTTTCGCGCAGTCTGCAGCACCCGGCCTTGCCGAAGGTGGCGCTCTCGGTGCAGGAACTGGCAGAGCCCTTAGCGAACCTTTTGTGAGGCTTGGGTGTTGCATTTGACAAAAGGTGAGGTGTCCCCGAAGCCCTGCGACAACGCGGGGCCAGGGGCTGCAGGGCGAATGCCCATGCTCCTGAAAGGAGGTGATGCCGACCGAAGAAGCAAGGCTTTGCGCGCGGGCTCTCCGGGGCTGTCTGAGGGGTTGGCAAGCAAGTTGGCTGACAGAGCCAAAGGAGGTTGACCATGACGACCGGGACCAAGATTGTGCGGGCAAAGATCCCCATGACCTACGTGGTAGCCCTGGTGCCAGTGGCGGCGGCATTGAACATCATAGGGGGCGTGATCAACAGCGCACTGCGCCTCCCCACCTTCCTAGACATGATCGGCACCGCTGTAGTGGCCATCACCCTTGGTCCGTGGTGGGGCGCCCTGACCGGGGTCATCACCAACGTGGTGCTGGCCTTTGTCCAGAGCCCCGTAGCACTGCCGTTCGCTGCCTGCAATGTCGTCGGCGCCCTGGTATGGGGGTACGGGGTCCGATGGGGCATGGGCAAGAACTTCGTCCGGTTCTTCATCTTGAACATCCTTGTTGCCCTCTTCGTGACCCTCCAGGCTGTTCCCATCTACGTTTTCGTCTTCGGTGGCGCGACCGGCCACTTCTCCGACATGATGACCGCCGCCTTCCTGGCCATGGGGCAGAATCTGGTCGTGTCCGTCTTCTCCAGCAACATCATCGTCTCCCTGGCCGACAAGATTCTCTCCGGCTTCCTGGCTCTGGCGATCCTGGAGGCCCTCCCCAAGACCCTTGTCATGGGCCTGGAGGTCACCAAGGCCGAGAGGATGCAGAAGATCGCCTGGATCGTCGCTGGGCTGGTCGTGGCTGTCCTTCTGGTCTTCATCTACGTCTACGGCCTGAAGAGATAATCGCCCGGGATCCGCTTCTTCAACGTTTGCCAAGGAGGGAGAACAATGGGAACAGTAGGCAGGAAGGCTGAACTCGGGGTGGCGATCATCGTCCTGGGACTTCTCGCCCTGTTGTTGCCCTGGAGCTCAGCGACGGTGGCGAGCCTGGATTTCGTACCGAGCGATGCCTACAGCATTCTGACGGGCACTGTGTATGCGCTGGGGATCATCGTCATCCTCGCGGGCATCGCCGTCCTGAGGTTGAAAGAGGAAGACTAGAGCCAACCAGGTTTTCGGCCCAAGCCCAGGGTAGTCCGAACGCCGCAGAGCGCTTCTCGGAGGGTAAGGGCTAGTGTGAGGGTTGCAGTGGCTCCGCACTAGCCCTTTACCATGTCTCACAGCAGGAGGTTATGGAGGAAATGGATGAGGTCCAATATCATATCCAGATGAAGAAAGGGGATGTAGGACGGTACGTCCTACTCCCTGGCGACCCGGGGCGCTGTGCCCTCATCGCAGAGCGTTTTGAGAACGCTGTGCTGGTGGCGCAGAACCGCGAATTCACCACCTATACGGGCACGCTGGATGGGGTGAAAGTGTCGGTCACGTCCACGGGCATTGGCGCACCGAGCACAGCCATCGCTGTGGAAGAACTGGCGAGGATCGGGGCCGATACCTTCATCCGTGTGGGCACCTCCGGCGGCATGCAGCTGGAAGTCAAACCGGGAGACCTGGTGATCGGGACGGCAGCCGTGCGGGACGAGGGCACCACGATTCAGTACATCCCTCTGGCCTACCCCGCGGTGGCCTCGTACGAAGTGGTGAATGCCTTGATTGAGGCGGCTGAGAAAAGGCAAGTACGCTACCACGTGGGGATCCTGCACTCCAAGGACTCTTTCTACGGCCAGCATCTCCCTGAAACAATGCCCGCCGCGGATTACCTCCTGAGCCGATGGAAAGCCTGGCTTCGGGGAAATGTGCTGGCCTCCGAAATGGAGGCCTCCACGATCTTCACCGTTTGCAGCATCAAGCGCCTGAGGGCAGGCTGCATCGTTCTGGCAGCAGCGAACCAGGAGATCGCCAAACTGGAGGGGAAACGGGAAGTCGTCCACGACCTGACCAACCTCATTGACGTGGCCGTGGAAGGACTGCGGGTGCTGATCCGAAGGGACGCGGAGAAGAAACCCGGATAGGTCTGTGCCCGGCCCGGGCACCTCGCGCCCCGAAACCCTCATCAGTATGCTGTCCACGAAGCACCTGGCTTGCCAGGGCCCACGGCTCTCAACGGGACTTCGGCTGAGAGGGCTGTGGTCGCACAATCTTGCCAAGAGATCGCCCAGAGACCATGTCTGATCCACGGACTGAGTACCAGCAGCGGGTAGCCCGCGCCTACCGGTGGAACTTCTGTGCTTGCACCATAGATGGAGGGGTGTTCTCCTTCGCGATGAGCCTCCTCTCCCCGGTCGTCGTGCTCCCTTATTATGTTAAACTTCTCAGTGGCTCCGAGGTGCTGTCAGGCGCGATCTACACGCTCTACGCCCTGGGGCGGTCCCTGCCCCAGATTATGGCTGCGAACATGGTCAAGCACCGGAGCCGCCGGAAACCGTTCATGATATGGATGGCGCTCCTGGAGCGAGGAGGCATAGCCGTCATCCTGCTGAGCACCCTGCTCATCCAGCCCTCGGAGACCTCCTGGAGCCTTATGGCCTTCTTCGGCGGTTATGCTCTGCTGACCCTTTCCCTGGGCCTCATGTCACCGGCCTGGTTGGATTTCCTCGCCAAAGCGATCTACAAGCGGAGGGGAACCTTCTTCGGGGTCCTCAATGCCACAGGGGGGATCCTCTCCATCCTGGGGGGGATCGCGTTCAGCGCGTTGACCAGGCTCTACCCTTTTCCCTTCCACTTCACCGCTGCTTTTGGCCTCGCCTTCGCGGTTTCCCTGATCTCGCTGGCTGCCCTCATGGCGTACCGGGAGGTGCCATCCCCCTTCTTGGCTTCAAGCACCAGCATGGGGGAGCATCTGCGCTCCTTACCTGCCCTGCTCCGGAACGACCGCAACTTTCGTTATTTCATCCTCTCGCGCGCGGTCATCGGAGTGGCTGATGCAGGAGTCCCTTTTTACGCCATCTATGCCACACGGCGAATAGCAGGGGCTGCGTCAGAGGTTGCCGCCTTCAACCTGGCGCTCATGATCAGCCAGGCTGTGTCCACCCTTGTATGGGGATATCTTGGCGACCGATATGGATATCGCCTGATCTACCGAGTGGCCGCCGTCATGGGATTTGCTACAGCCAGCCTCACCCTGCTGGTCTCAGACCTCAGCGGGTACCTCCTTATATTCACCCTTCTGGGGGGAACCCTGGGCGGCCTCATCATCGCCGATTCCAATCTGGTCCTGGAACTCAGCCCGCGGGAACAGACGCCGACGTATGTAGGGATGATGAACGCAGTGCTGGGGCCGGTGACCGGCCTGGCACCACTGCTGGGGGGAGTGCTGGCCACAACCTGGGGGTATCCGGCCATTTTCATCACTGCCATGATCGCCCAAGCCGCGGGTTGGGTGGGCATGTCCACCCTCGTGCGGGAACCACGCGAGGTCCCGGGCCCCAGGGCAACCCAGACGCGTGAGGGGGCACCTGCAGTATCTGAAGAGCGCGAGCGTTCCTAGAGGCTCGCGTGGCAGGGGGGAAGAAGCATGGATGCAAGAACGCGGGTGAAACTGGCCTTGGAACACAAGGAGCCCGACCGAGTGCCCCTTGATCTGGGGGGCACGGTGGTCACAGGAATTCACATACACGCCTACCGCCGGCTGCGAAAGACCCTCGGCCTGCCTCCTGTGGAGGTTCGGGTGGGCAACTTGAACCAGCAGCTCGCTGTGGTGGACGACGATGTCGTGGACCTCCTGGGCGTGGATGTCAAAGGGGTGGCTCCTGGCAGCCCGGCGTCCTTTCGCCTGGAGATTCACGACATGGGGCATTCCACCTACTTCTACGATGAGTTGAGGATCGGGTGGAGGAAACTTAAGGACAGGGGGTTGTATTACGAACTGTTCTACAGCCCATTGGCCGGGGACTTGACCGAAGAGGCAATTGAACGCCACCCCTGGCCTGATCCCACGGACCCTTCCCGCTACGTCGGCCTGCGAGAAGCGGCCCGCAGAATTGCAGAAGGGGAAAGGCGCGCCGTGGTGGTCGCAAACATGCTGGCCGGGTTCGTGGAAACCTGCCCCTGGCTCCGAGGGTTTGAGGATTACTTTGCGGACCTCGCCATCCACCACCGACTTCTTGGGAAATTGATGGACAAACTCATTGAGATCAAAGTTACCAGTTGGGAGCGGACGTTGGATGAGGTAGGTGAATATGCAGACGTGGTCATGGAAGCTGATGACTTCGCCGGCCAGGATCGGCTCCTCATGTCCCCCAGAACTTGGCGCGCGCTGATCAAGCCGCGCATGAAAGAATTCTACGGTTGGCTTCACAAGAAAACGGAAGCCAAACTGTTCCTGCATTCCTGCGGAGCGGTCCGGGAGGTCATCCCAGACTTGATAGAAGTGGGAGTAGACATCCTCAACCCCGTCCAGGTAAGCGCGGCTGGCATGGACAGCGCGGAACTGAAAAGGGAGTTTGGGAAAGATCTTGTCTTCTGGGGAGGTGGAGTGGACACCCAGCACGTCCTCGGAACAGGCTCCCCAGAAGAAGTGCGCGAGGAAGTCCGACGCCGCCTCCGCGATTTCATGCCCGGCGGCGGATTCGTGTTCGCCACTGTTCACAACATCCAGCCGAACGTGCCACCTGAAAACCTGATCGCCATGTTTGAGACGGTCCGAACGTACGGAGCCTACGCCTGATCGGGAAAGGGCCCGCCCTGCCACTCTCTCACGGCGGGGCAGGAGAGTCCCCCGTAAGACGGTAAGTTCTCGCACCCTTAGGGGAGGACCAGACCACCGCCCTCCCCTCCCTTTGGGCCTCCTTCAGGGTCTGTGCTATAATGGCCCCGCACTATCCCGGAACGGAGGCGACGTTGGCAGGAAGGCACCTCGCACCAGCACTCCGCAGCAGGCCAGGACAGCCGCCCTCCTGGGCCCTCTTGGGCCTGGCTGGCCTCGTGGCCGGACTCCTCCTGGCAGGCTGCACGACACTATCCCCTGCCACAGCCGAGCCTCAGGGGACGCCGACCGCTGGGCCCACCACGGCCCCCACGCCTTCGCCCCAGCCTACAGCGACTGCAGGCCCCGCCCTGCCCCTCACCCCTTCCACATCCCTCACCCTCACCCTCTGGTGGCCTGATGCCCTCCTGCCCCCAGGGGGGTCAGAAGCGCAGGAGGTCCTGGAGAGCCAACTCCAGGCCTTTGAGGAGGCCCATCCTTCCATCTCAGTGGTCCTGCGGGTCAAGGCAGCCGAGGGAAGGGGAGGCCTCCTGGACCTCCTCCAGAAGGCCCACCCCGTCGCGCCTTCCATCCTGCCGGACCTGGTGGTCCTCAATGCCGAGGACCTGGGCGAGGCGGTCCGCGCCGGGGTCCTCCAGCCGCTGGACCCCCTCCTCCCCCAGGCCCTGCTGGACGGCCTGTATCCCTTCGCCGTGAACGTGGGGCGTTTCCCCGAGGGCCTGATGGCCGTGCAGTTCGCCGCGGACGTGGAACACCTGGCCTACGACTCCAGCAAGGTCCCCACGCCCCCTGTGACATGGACGGACGTGCTGAGCGGAACGGCCCGGTACATCTTCCCCGCGGGCGGCCAGCAGGGACGGGTGAACGATGCCTTCCTCATCCAGTACCTGGCCCTGGGCGGGAGGCTCGTGGACGAGAAGGGGCAACCGGCCCTGGACGGCAGACTCCTCGCCCGCGTCCTGGACTTCTACGCCCAGGGGGTGGAGCGCAACGTCATCCGCCCCAACGTGCTGGAGTTGGAGACGCTGGACCAGTGCTGGGAGCGCCTGGTGGCCGGCGGTCCGGGCATGGCCAATGTGGCCGCCTCCCGCTACCTCCGGGAGCGCACCAAGCGCCCCGCCCTGCGCTTCGCACCCCTGCCCACCTGGAATGGGGCGGTGACCACCATGTCGCGAGGGTGGACCTTCGCCCTGGTAGCCCAGGACCGACCGCACCAGGAAGCCGCCGCCCTCCTCATCGCCTGGCTCCTGGACCCACCCCGGCTCGCGGCCTGGAGCGTGAGCGCCGGGTACCTGCCCACCCGCCGGGAAGCCCTGACCTACCTGGAGGACGGGACGCCCTACATCCCCTTCCTGCACTGGCAACTGGAGTCGGCCCACTACCACCCGACCGCCGCCTCCTACGAGGCCATCGCCCAGGCCCTGCAGTCCGCTGTGCGGGAAGTCCTCAGCGGGACGTCCACCCCCGATGAAAGTGCCCAGCGCGTCCTGAAGGCCCTGGGGCTCCCAGCACCCTAGATCGCGGAGGGCGACCATGACCGCGGAGACCCTGGAGACATCCCCAAGCCTGCTGGACCCCAAGGAACGACGCCTGCGGGAGGACCTCCCCCGCATCATCCAGGCTGCCCTGCGGGAGGTGGACCCCGCGCAGGCGGTCCGCAACCACCTGCGGCGAGAGGGAGATCTCCTCCTTGTGGACGGGCAGCGGTACGACCTGGCCCGCTTCCGACGCATCTTTGTGGTGGGTGGCGGGAAGGCTGGCGCGCCCATGGCCGCAGCCATGGAAGAGGTCCTGGGGGACCGCCTGACCGGTGGCCTGGTGAATGTGAAGTACGGCCACGCCGGCGTGCGGACAGCCAGGGTGGAGGTCCGGGAGGCCGGCCACCCCATCCCCGATGCCCAGGGCGAGGCAGG
>JBMFPD010000057.1:0-14080 GCA_049969295.1 Anaerolineae bacterium
GGCTCCTGGAGGTATACCAGAAGGCGCTGGAGGGGGCGGCATGATCCGGCTGCTCGTGGTCCTGGGGGAGGGAGGGCACACCAAGCAGATGCTGCGCCTGGTGGAACTCCTGGGGCCGGGGTACGACTACCACTACGTGGCCGTGGAAGGGGACGACCTCTCCGTGGCGCACCTGCCGCACCCGGGGCCGGTCCACCGGCTGCCGCGGCCCCGCTCCAAGGTGCACGGGCGGACGGACCCGGCCTGGCGCGCTGCCTGGAACACGGTGCGCTGCGCGTGGCAGGCGTGGAAGGTGCTCCGGCGGGTGCGGCCCCAGGCCGTCCTGGGGGCGGGGCCGGCCATCTCCGTGCCAGTTTCCCTGGTGGGGAAGGCCCTGGGGGCCAAGGTCATCCATGTGGAGAGCGCCTCGCGGGTGCGGGGGCTTTCCCTGACCGGCCGCATCCTCTACCCCGTGGCTGACCTCTTCTTCGTCCAGTGGGAGGGGCTGCGGGAGCGGTACCCAAAGGCCATCTACGCTGGGAGGCTGTGGTGATGGTCTTCGTCACCGTGGGCACGACGGAGTTTGACGCTCTGGTGCAGGCCATGGACGCCTGGGCCGCGGACCACGACGAGCCGGTGGTGATGCAGATCGGGCACGGGACCTACATCCCGCGCCACGCAGAGCACTTTCGGTTTGCGCCGACGCTTGTGCCGTACTACGAGCGGGCGGACCTGGTGGTGGCCCACGGTGGCCTGGGGACGACGATGGAGGTCCTGCACCTCCGGAAGCGCCTGGTGAGCGTGAGCAACCCGGACCGCTACGACCGTCACCAGGAGGACCTGCTGGAGGCGCTGGACGCGGCGGGGCACCTCCTGTGGTGCCGGGATCTCAGGGGGCTGCCGGAGGCCATCGCTGAGGCACGGCGGAGGGAGTTCGTCCCCTACACGCCGCCGCCCTGCCGCATCCACGAGGTGATCGCCGCCTACCTGCAGGAGCAGTTTGGGCCGGGATAGGGCGAACTTCATGGCCACGAAGGACACGGAGGGCACAGAGGGGAAAGGGGCCCATAGGGTGACGCGTTCTGGAGGTGAGGAATTGGCGAAACCTGCCTTCATCCATCCCACGGCGGAGGTGTCGCCGGAGGCGCGGATCGGGCCCGGAACCCGCATCTGGCACCACGCCCAGGTGCGGGAGGGCGCGGTCATCGGGGCGGAGTGCATCCTCGCCAAGGGGGTCTACGTGGACCGCGACGTGCGCATCGGCGACCGGGTCAAGGTGCAGAACTACGCCTCTCTCTACCACGGCACCACGGTGGAAGATGGCGCCTTCATCGGGCCCTACGCCTGCCTGACCAACGACCGCTTCCCCCGCGCCGTGACGCCGGAAGGGAACCTGAAGGGCGATGCCGACTGGGAGGTGGGCGAGGTGCGGATCGGCCAGGGGGCGTCGGTGGGCGCGGGCGCGGTGGTCCTGCCGGGGGTGGAGGTGGGGCCGTGGGCCATGGTGGGGGCGGGGGCCGTGGTGACCCGTTCGGTGCCGGCCCACGCCCTGGTGGTGGGGAACCCGGCGCGCCTTGCGGGGGTGGTCTGCCGGTGCGGGCGCACGGTGGAGCCGGGCCTGCCCATGTCTGACACGCCCTGGGTCACGCTGGAATGTCCCGCCTGCGGAGGCACGTTCCAGGTGGATGTCCTCGTCATCGTCGAACTGCTGGAGGGGAAGAAGAGATGATCCGTGCTGCCGTCATCGGCGTGGGGTCCATGGGCAAGAACCACGCCCGCGTCTACGCGGAGATGGAAGAGACGGAACTGGTGGCCGTGGCCGACCCGGCCAGAGCGGAGGGGGTCGCCCGCATCTACAAGGCCCGTCCCTACGCCGACTACCGGGAGATGCTGGAACGGGAGGACCTGGACGTGGTCTCGGTGGCCGTGCCCACGGTCCTCCACTGCCAGGTGGCGCTGGATGTCATCGCCTCCGGGCGGCACGTCTTCGTGGAGAAGCCCCTCGCTGCCTCTCTGGAGGAGGGCGAGGCCATCATCCAGGCAGCGGAGCGGGCAGGGGTCAAGTTGGGGGTGGGGCACATTGAGCGCTTCAACCCGGCGGTGCTGGCCCTGCGGGAGCGCCTGGACGCCGGCGACCTGGGACGCCTGTTCCAGATCAACGCGCGGCGTGTCGGTCCCTACCCAGCGCGCGTGGAGGACGTGGGGGTGGTCTTTGACCTGGCCACCCACGAACTGGACGTGATGGAGTTCCTGGCGGGCTCCCCCGTGGTGAGCCTCTACGCCGAGACGCAGCGGGCGGTCCATCCCGTCCACGAGGACCTCCTCTCCGGGGTGCTCAAGTTTGCCAACGGCGCGGTGGGCGTGCTGGACATCAACTGGCTCACTCCCACCAAGATCCGGCAACTCTCCCTCATCGGCGAGCGGGGGATGTTCCTGGTGAACTACCTGACGCAGGAACTCTTCTTCTATGAGAACGACTACGCCAACAGCCACTGGGAGCGGCTGGCGGTCTTCATGGGGGTGGCTGAGGGGAAGATGGTCCGGTTGGGCATCCGGCGCAAGGAGCCGCTCCGGGCCGAACTGGAAGCCTTCGTGGAGGCCGTGGTCCACGGCCGGGAGTTCATGGTCAGCGGGAAGGAGGGCCTGCGGGCCGTGTTCCTGGCTCAGAAGATGGTGGAATCGGGCCTCAAACGGCAAGTGGTGCAGGTGTGAGTTTCTCCCGATGGGTGGGGAAGGCGCGTATCGCTGGAGGGCCTTTCCCGTCTTTAGGATTAGGGGATGGTGGAAGGGACACGCAGGGATTCGCCTGAGGGGAAGGGAGGCCTTGTCCCCTGCATCCTGTGTGGAGGGCGGGAGCACGAGCCCCTCTTCTACCGCCGGGATGGGGAGAACTGGGTCACCCGGGAGCCGCCGGAGCCGGCCCCTGGTGTGCCTGTGTACCGCATCGTGCGGTGTGGGGGATGCGGGCTTGTGTCCGTGAGCCCCTTGCCGGCCCGGGAGGAACTGGCCGGGCTCTACGATGAGCCTTACTTCACCACTGGCTCGTACTTTGGCAACATCCACACGGGGGGCATGGAGGGGCATGTCTCCGTGCTCACCTCGCCGCGCCTCCGCCAGCGGGCCCGAGAGGAGCACCAGAGGACCTTGCGCCAGGTGGAGATCATATGGAGGGCCCAGAGGCGCCGAGAGGCCCCGCCCCGCCTTCTGGATGTGGGGTGCGGTGCAGGCTTCCTCCTGGATGCGGCGCGGGAACTGGGCTGGGCAGTACAGGGGGTGGAACTTTCCCCCTTCGCCGCCGAGCGGGCCCGGCAGGACCTGGGCCTGCCGGTGGTCCAGGGGGAACTGGCCGAGGCGGGCTTCCCGGCAGGGCACTTTGACATCGTGGTGATGCGGGAACTTTTGGAGCATGTGCCGGACCCCCTGGCCCTGCTGCGGGAGGCAAGGCGGGTCCTGCGGGAGGAGGGTGTCCTCTTCGTGCAGGTGCCCAACGACCTGGAAGGGGTGCGGGCTCGCCTCTGGCGGCGGGTGTGGTGGATGATCCCGCCTCTGCACCTCTACTACTTTGACCGGAAGACGCTGGGGGCCCTCCTGGAGCGGGCGGGGTTCCGCGTCGTGCGCTGGGGCACTTGGGGCTCCCTGGGGCTGGACCTGTGGATGGTCTGGTCGGCACGCTGGCCGGCCCTGCGCTACACGGGCCAGGAGGGCCGCTGGAAGGGGTGGGCCAAACGCCTCCTGCGCAAAGGGGTGCGGGTCGCCCTGGCCCCCGCCGATGTGTTCCTGGCACGGCGGTTGCTCCATACGGAGTTGCAGGCCTTCGCCGTGCCCAGCGGGAGCGCCCCCTCTCTTGTGCACGGGGAGGGGGCTCGGGGGTGAGGTTGGTCAACATGCAACCGCATGGTGTAAGGTTTTTGCCAAGCGCGCGCACTTGTGTTATCCTCTGAAGAATGCTGTATAAACTGCAGGGCAGCCTCGCAAAGGCAGGGCTGCGGGGAGCGGGTTTCGTCATGACACGAGGGATGCAGGTTGCAAGGATGTGGGCTGTGGTGGGCCTGGCAGTGGTCCTGCTGGGCACGTGGGGCGGCGCAGCCCAGTGGGCGGCCGCGGGCGATGACCCGACGGGCGGTTCCATGGGGCAGGGGGTCGACATGGGGGCCCAGGCTGTGCCCCCCAGCGGCTTCCCGGGGATCTACCTGGCCGGCGACGCCGAGAACTACGACAAGGAGACCTACCACCTGGACGGTGGGATGCGGACCTTCTACTGGGCCATGCTGGAGCCCAACAAGGGGGACTACCGCTGGTACCACGTGGACGACTGGCTGGCGGCCGAAGCCGCGAAGGGGAAAAAGGCGGCCATCACCTTCAGCACCTACAACGGGCGGCTGGCCGGCGGCATTGCCGTGCCGTCGTGGGTCTGGGCAGAAGCTCCCCAGGCGGTGGTCAACATCGGGACCTGCGACCCGGGCCAGTGGGGTTGCTCGCCGGATGGGATCTGGCGCATCCCACGCTACTGGCATTCGGCCTATCAGGACCGCTACCGGACGTTCATCAATGCCTTCGCTGCCCGCTACCGGGACGACCCCCGCATCGCCTGGATCGGCATCGGGGTGGGCATCTACGGCGAGACCAAGCCGAGCGACAGCGACGACCTCCCCGCCCTCCAGAGCGCAGGCCTGGACTCCCTGACCTGGGTCAGCACGGTCAATGCCATCACCCAGATCTACATAGATGCCTTCAGCGTGGGGGGGCAACTGCGGAAGCCCCTGCTCCTGCAGGCGGCCCCCTTCGCCCTGGCCCAGTGGGAGCGGCCCCTGTTCCGCCTCTACGCCATCCAGCGGGGCGTGGGCATCTCGGCCAACGGCCTCTTTGCCGACTGGAACAACAGCACCTACACCTGCCCCAACGTGCCCTCGGGCACGTGCCCTCGCTACAGCGATTGCATGGCCAACCAGGAGAACTGCGCGGGGTTCTTTGACCAGATCATCCACTACAGCGACACCGTGCCCATCGCCTTTGAGACCTACGACTACATGCTCCCGACGGTGACGGACGTCTACTGGGGCCTCATCAACGGGCTGGACAAGCATGTGGACTATTTCCGGCTGGCCCCGGACCTCTTCATGGACAAGACGACCAAAGCGCCCCGGCCGGAGAACCTGGCCATCATTGACTGGGCACGGAAGTGGGTGGGGGTGACCAAAGAGACCACCCCCAGCGTGTGGGTGGCCCTGCGGGAGCACCGAGAGCCGTACTACGGCGCCAGTTACTGCCCGGAGAAGGGGAACTACGAATTCTGGCTCTACCAGAACGACAACATCCCCGGTGGGCGGACGGTCCCGGAGATCGGGCAGGCGAACACCTGCATTGACGCCAGCGGCAACCGGGGTGTCGCCTGCACCTATCCCACGGTGAACACGGCCCTTGGCTCGGCCAAGGAGTCGTGGGTCACCCGGCGCACGGACCAGGGCACGGGCAACCCCTACATGTGGTTCAACGTGGACAACGGGTACATCTACAACCAGACGGTGCCCGTGACCATCACTGTGACCTACTTTGATTACGGCACCGACACCTGGCAGTTGGACTACGACTCCACTTCCGGCCTGAGAACGGCCTACCCCCTGGGGTCCAGCGTGCCCTACGTGCAGAAGACGAACAGCCGCACCTGGCGGCAGGCGGTCTTCGTCCTGAGCGACATCCGCTTCAACGACAGCTTGGCTGGGAACCCCACCACCTACCCGGCCGACTTCCGTCTCAACTGCCGCGGCGATGGCAACGAGTGGGTCCACTTTGTGGAGGTGGCCAAGCGCTCCGCGTCGCCGGTGGTGGAGATCTCCCTCCACTACGGCTGGAACCTGATCTCGCTGCCCGTGCAGCCCGCCACGCCTTACACGGCCCAGAGCCTCCTGAACGAGATCAACGCCCAGGGCGGGAGCGCTGTGGAGGTGGACCGCTGGCTGCCCACCGCGGACTGGGGAGCCTACATCCTAGGGGGGCCGTTCCCGGACTTCCCCATTGAGTTGGGCAAGGGGTACTTCGTCAAGTGCAACGCCCCCAGCACGTGGCGGGTGAGCGGCGAGCCGGTCACCACACCGGTGCCCATCACCTTCAGCGCGGGGTGGAACCTCATCGCCATCCCCAGTTCTGACTCCTACACTGCGTGGACCCTCTTTGATGCCATCAACGCCCAGGGTGGGAGCGCTGTGGAGATTGACCGCTGGTACAACGGTGGGTGGGACATCACCCTGAACTTCCCTCGCTTCAACAACTTCCCCATTGAGAAGGGGAAGGCATACTTCGTGAAGTGTACGGGCTCCAGCACGTTCACCCCGTAAGTCCGGGGAGCAGCACGAGAGGAAGGGCGGCGAGATGGAACGGAGAAGGTCGGCACTGGCCCTGGGAAGCATGCTTGTGGTCGCGCTGGTGCTCCTCCTGGCGGAGGCCTGGACCGGGGGCGAGGCTTCGGCCAGCCTGGCCCCGCGGATCAGCGATGTCCGTGTGAGCAACGTGCGCGATATCTACTTCGTCGTGTCGTGGGTCACGGACGAGCCCTCCACGGGCGAGGTGCGCTACGGCACGAGCCCCTCTCTGGGGATGGTGGCCAACGACGTGCGCGGCACGGGATACACCGGCTACACCCACTACGTGGCCGTGACCGGCCTCGCGCCCTCCACCCTCTACTACTTTGACGTGGTGAGCGGCGCTACGGTGGACAATAACGGCGGCGCGCACTACCAGGTGACCACTGGCCCCACCCTCTCGCCGCCCACCTCCGATGCGGCCTGGGGCCTGGTCTACCAGAGCGATGGGGTGACCTTCGCCCAGGGGGCCATCGTCTACATCCGCGTGCGGGACAACAACGGGGTCGGAAGCCCGGGCCAGTCGGCCCTCATGTCGGCCCTGGTGGCCGATTCAGGGTACTGGTTCGCCAACCTGCGCAGCGCCCGCACGCAGGACCTTGCGAGTTACTTTGACTATTCCCCCAGCGGGGACCAGGTGGTGCTGGAGGCGCAGGGCGGGAACATGGGCCAGGCGACCCTGACCGTGGACACGGCCAACGACGCGCCCGCGCCGGCCATCGTGCTGGCCCAGCCCACGCCGACGCCCACCCTCTCGCCCACGCCTTCGTCCACGCCGACGCCGACGGAAACAGCGACCCTCACCCCCACGCCCACCGAGACCCTGACCCCTACGCCCACGCTGACCGGGACGCCGCCCACTTCCACGCCGACGCCCACGGAGACCCTGTCGCCCACGCCGACCCAGACGCCTACCTTCACCCTGACCCCAACGCCCAGCCTCACGCCCACGCCCACCAACACGCCCCTGCCCCAGACGGTGACCATCCGGGGGGCTTCGGACGACACGTTCCTCTACCAGTACGACCCCGATGTGAACTACGGGGCCTGGTGGCGGATGACCATGCGGGCCGGCGGGGCCAAGCGCCCCATCCTCCGCTTTGACCTGAGCAGCATCCCTGTGGGGGCGCAGGTCCTCTCGGCCACCATGCGCCTCTTCACCAACGAGACCCAGGACCCGGCTGGCCGCAGCACCACGGTGGACGTCTACAGGGTCCTGCGGCCGTGGACGGAGATGGGCGCTACCTGGAATCAGGCCACCACGGGCGTCCCCTGGGAACTGGCGGGGTGCAATGGGCCGTCGGACCGCGACCTGACCTCGGCCGCCACCGTGACGGTGAACGCGCCCAACGCGTCGTACGATTTCAACATCACCTCCCTCGTGCAGGGGTGGGTGCTGAACCCGGCGAGCAACCACGGGGTGCTCCTCATCGCCAGCGGTGGCACGGTGACCTACGAGTTCTACTCCTCCGAGTGGAGCAACCCCCTGGTCTACCCGACCCTCATCGTCATTTACCTGCCGCCGGCTCCCACGCCGACGCCCACCTGGACCACGACACCGGCGACAGCCACCGCCACACCCACGGTGACGCCCACGGCCTCGCCCACGCCGCCCTGGCAGACGGTGACCCTCTACGGGGTGGATGACAGTTACCTCTACCAGTACGACCCGGATGTGAACTACGGGAACTGGTGGTACATGTCCCTGCGGGCCGGCGGGGCCAAGCGGCCTATCCTGCGCTTTGACCTGAGCAGCATCCCCCCTGGGGCGACCATCGCCTCGGCCACCCTGCACCTGCACACCACGGGGCTCCAGGATCCCCCTGACCGGAGCACCACCGTCTCCATTTACAAGGTCCTGCGGCCGTGGAACGAACTGCAGGTCACCTGGAACCATGCCACGGCTGCCGACCCCTGGCAGATGGCCGGCTGCAACGGCCCGGCAGACCGGGAACTGGAAGCGGCGGCCACGTTTGTGGTGGACCGGCCCAACAAGGCCTATCAAGTAGACATCACGGAACTGGTCCGGGGGTGGGTGAACGCGCCGGCGGGGAACTTCGGGGTCCTCCTGGTGGCCTCTGGTCCCACGGTGGCCTATGAGTTCTACACTGGCGAATGGCACAATGTGCCGGAGAGGCCATCCCTGACGGTGACCTACGCCACGGCCCCCGTGGGCACAGCCACGCCCACGCCGACCGCCACGGCTACCGGCCCCGTCCCGGGCACGGCCACGCCGACCCCGACCCCCGTGACGCAGGTGGCGGTTGTGCGGTCCGTGGCGGATACCTACCTGTACGAGTACGATCCGGACGTGAACTACGGCCCCTGGTGGTACATGACCATCCGCGCTTCGGGGTCCAAACGGCCGCTCCTGCGGTTTGACGTGAGCGGCATCCCCTCCAACGCGGTGGTGGCCTCGGCCACGCTGCGCCTCCACACCACGGCGTTGCAGGACCCGCCGGACCGCCCCGTGACGGTGGACATCTACCAGGTGCGGCGGCCGTGGGTTGAGATGGAGGCCACGTGGCGCAACGCTTCGGCCTCCAACCCGTGGGCCCAGGGCGGGTGCAATGGGGTGGGGGACCGGGACTTCACCGCTGTGGCCCGTGGCACGGTGGATAAGCCCAACGCCTCGTTTGACTTTGACGTGACCGGGGCGGTGCAGGAGTGGGTGGCGAACCCCACAAGCAACCACGGCTTCCTCCTCATCGGCAGTGGGGCGACCGTGAGTTACGCTTTCTACACCCGGGAGTGGTCCACGGTGGACAAGCACCCCTCGCTGACGGTGCGCTACTACATCCCCTCGGCCACCCCCACGCCGACGGTGACGGGGACGGTGCCGACCCCCACGCCGACCCCCACAGGGTGGACCCCCACGCCCACGGCCACGGTCCCGCCGGTGCCCACCCGGGTTGTGTTCCGCAATGCGGACGATTCGTACCTGGATCAGTGGGCCCCGGATGCCAACTATGGCAACAGGTGGTACATGAGGCTGCGGGGCACCGGTGCCTATCGCCCCATCCTGCGCTTCAACCTGACCTCCATCCCCACCCATGCTATCGTGACCCGGGCCACGCTGCGCCTGCGGGCCACGGAGACACAGGATCCGCCGGACCGGTCCTGCACGGTGAGGCCCTTCGCGGTGTACCGCCCGTGGAACGAACTGGAAGTCACCTGGAGGGCGGCCACTGCGAGCACCAACTGGGAGATCCCCGGCTGCGACGGGGCGACGGACCGCTCCTTCACCGCGCTGGACGCGGTGGTCGTCTCGGCGCCCAACCGCTACTACGAGTTTGACGTGACGGCCGCCGCCCAGGAGTGGGTGCGGAACCCTTCGGGGAACCAGGGAGTGCTGCTCCTGGCGCAGGACATGGCCGTGACCTACGACTTCTACTCTTCCGAATGGGCTCTCGCTGACTACCAGCCCCAGTTGACGGTGGAGTACTACCTGCCGCCGCCGACGCGCACACCGACGCCCACGTCCACGCCGACGGCGACGTCCACGTCCACGCCGACGTGGACCCCCACGCCGACCTCCACGCCCACGCCGACCCCTACCTTCACGCCCACCTGGACGGCCACGCCCACCACGGGCGAGATCGCTGGCATCGTCTGGTTTGACCGAAATCAGGACCGCCTGCGGGATCCGGGGGAGGAGGGCCTGGCAGGTGTGCAGGTTTCGCTGTTCCTTGTGGACGACACGCCGGTCGGGGACCTCCTGACCGTGTCCGATGGCACGTACGTCTTCCCGCACCTGGCGCAAGGGACCTATAAGGTGGTGGTGACCCTGCCTGGACCGGCGTGGATCGCCACCACGCCCAACCCCACCTGGGCGATGGTGCTGCCGGGGAGCGTGACCTTCGTCAACTTCGGCCTCTTTGACACGACGCCGACGGCGACTCCCACGGCCACGGCTACGGCCACAAGGACGCCGACGCCCACACCTACGCCGACGAACACGCCGACGGCCACGCGCACACCCACACCGACGCGCACGCCCACGGTCACGCCGACGCCCACGAACACGCCGGTGCTCCTGCGGCACTACCTGCCCATGATCCAGAAGGGATTTCCGTGAGGTAGAGGGGACCTTTCTCCCAGCCCCCACACGTGGGGAGAGAGGGTGAGGCGACGCATGCATCGCCCCGACCAGGGGGTAGTTTGAACCGCCAGGTGCACCAGTTGCAGAACTGCCGGCGCGAGGTGAAAAAAGCCTTGGGGGTTGGCGAGGCTTGGACAGTTTTGTCAGGAGAGCGTACATGAAGAAGCGGACCTACGGCCTCTGGCTCCTCGTTGCGGTGATCCTGAGCGGGTCGCTGGCCCTGGCCACCGGGGGCGATCTGGCGAGCGTCTGGTGGATGCCCGCGGGCGTCCGCGCCGCGCCTCTGAACGCGCCGGTCATCTCCGAGGTCCGGGTGACCAATGTGCGGGATGTGACCTTCACCGTCTCGTGGATCACGGACGAGGCGAGCGACAGCCGCGTCCTCTACGGCACGTCGCCGGCCCTGGGCAGCACGGCCTATGACAAGCGCGGGGCTTCCTACGTCGGCCACACCCACTACGTGGAGGTCACGGGCCTCATGCCCGGGACCCTCTACTACTTTGACGTGCAGAGCGGTACCACGGTGGACAACAACGGCGGTGCCCACTACACCGTGACCACCGGGCCCACCCTCGCGCCACCCGTCAGTGATGCCATCTACGGCCAGGTCTTCATGGCTGGGGGCACGGTGCCGGCTGTGGGGGCCATCGTCTACATCACCCTGCAGGACAACAACGGGAGCGGGAGCCCTGGCCAGGCCGCACCCATGTCGGCCCTGGTGGATACCACGGGGTGGTGGTTCGCCAACCTGGGCAACGCCCGCGTGGCGACGCTGGATTCCTACTTCGGTTACTCGCCCAGCGGAGACCAACTGGTCCTCTACGCGCAGGGCGGGCCGGCTGGGACCGCCGCCCAGACGGTGGACACGGCCAACGACTCGCCCGCGCCGGCCATGACGCTCGTGGGCCCCACGCCCACGCCCACGTCCACGCCCTTCACCCCCAGCCCCACGGCGACCAGCACTACCACCCCATCGCCTACGCCTACGGCGACCAGCGCGACCCCCGTGGGGACCCTCGTGGCCTACCCCGGCCTCTACGTCCGGGACGACTCGGCGAACATGGACAAGGAGCCCTATGGCCTGACCGGGGGCCTGCAGGTCTTCTACTGGGCCCAGTTGGAGCCGAACAGGGACCAGTACCGCTGGGACCTGGTGGACGCGTGGCTCACGGCCGAGGCGAGCAAGGGGAAGGTGGGGGCCATCGCCTTCAGCACCTACAACGGGCGGCTGGCCGGGGGGATCGCCGTGCCTTCGTGGGTCTGGGCAGAGGCCCCCAACGCGGTGATCCAGGTCCCCTGCACCATCGGCTCTCCGGGGTGCACGACGGGGACCATCCTCATCCCGCGCTACTGGGATAGCGGCTACCTGACCCGCTACGCCGACTTCATCCAGGACTTCGCCGACCGCTTCAAGAACGACCCGCGCATCGCCTGGATCGGCATTGGCGTGGGCATCTACGGGGAGACCAAGCCCTGCGACAGCCGCTCCGACATCAACGACCTGGCCTACCTGCGGGACTACGCCGGGCTGACCTCCTCGTTGTGGATTTCCACGGTCAACGCCATCACCGATATCTACGTCAACGCCTTCGCTGGCGGCCTGTTGCGGAACCGGCTCCTCTTGCAATCGGCGCCCTTCGCCCTGGCCCAGTGGGAGCGGCGGGAGTTCCGCACCTACGCCGCGCAGCGGGGGGTAGGGCTCTCCCTCAACGGCCTCTTCGCCGACTGGAACAACTGCTTCCGCCCTGCCCTGGATGGGTTCTACGACCAAGTAGTGCACTTCAGCGACACCGTGCCCATCGCCTTTGAATCCTACAATTACATGATGCCCACAGCGGCGGACGTCTACTGGGCGATGCTGAACGCCCTGGACAAAGGGCTGGACTACATGCGCGTCTCCAGGGACGTCCTGGTGGATGGGAGCGGCAATCCCAGGTGGGAGAACCTGGAGAGCCTCCACTGGGCGCGGCAGTACATGGGGGCCACCCTGGACTACACGCCTGGCGTCTGGACGGCCATGCGGGAGCACCGCTTCCCCTACTACGACCCGCCCTCGGGGCCCTACTACCCCCAGTGGGGGAACTACAACTTCTTCCTCTACCAGAACGACAACATCCCCGGCGGCCAGACGGTGCCGGAGATCAACGACCCCAACTCCTGCATTGACCAGTATGGGAACCGGGGCACGGCCTGCGTGAGCCCGGCCTACAACCCCAACCTGGGCACGTCCAAGTACAGTTGGGTGGTGCGGCGCACGGACCAGGCCAACGGCAACCGCTACATGTGGTTCAACGTGGACAACCGCTACGCTTGGGAAGGGACCACGCAGGTCACCATCACCGTGACCTACTTTGACCTGGGCAGCGATCGGTGGGAACTCTACTACAACTCCACCACTGGGCCCAAGGCAGCGGTCCCCCTGGGCTCTTCGGTGCCTTACGTGCAGAAGGGGAACACCCGCACCTGGAAGACGGCCACTTTTGTCCTGAACGATGCCCGCTTCAACGACTCTCTGGCGGGGAACCCGGCGACCTACCCGGCCGACTTCCGCATTGACTGCCTGCTGGACGGGAACGAATGGATCCACATGGTCCACGTGGCCCGGCCGGGTGCGGGGCCACCGCCGATCACTGTAACGCCGCCCCCTGGCACGGCGACCGTCACGCCCACACCCACCACACCGCCCGGTGCAGGGACGGTCATCCTGCGGCAGGGGCTGAACGGCTACACAGGGGTGGCCGATACCTACATCGCCCAGTACTCGCCGGACGACAACTACTCCTGGCGGCCGTACATGATCGTCCGCTCCACGGGGGCCTGGCGCTCCCTGGTCCGCTTTGACCTCTCGGTCCTGCCGCCTGGGGCGATCATTGACTCGGCAACCCTGATCCTCCACACCAACGAGACGCAGGACCCGCCGGACCGCAGCACGACGATAGACCTCTTCGCCATCCGCCGGCACTGGGAAGTGACCCAGGTGACCTGGAACCGGGCGACGAGCACCACGCCGTGGTACACCCCAGGGTGCGACAGCAGCGCCGACCGCGACCTCACGCCCTTCGCCTCCAAGGTCATAGACAAACCCAACACCTCCTACTCCATTGACGTGACAGAGGCGGTGCGGAACTGGATGGCCAACCCCGGGAGCAACGAAGGCTTCATCATCATCAGCCGCGGCCCGACTGTTTCTTTCGGTTTCTACACCTCTGAATGGGGGGTGGAAGCGCAGCGTCCCACCCTCGTGATCACCTACCGCGTGCACACACCCACGCCCACCGCCACCTTCACGCCACCGTGGACGCCGACGCCGACCTCCACCCCCACGTCTACGGCGACAGCCACGCCCACCCACACGGGCACGCCTACCCCTACCCCCACGGTGGGGGCAGTGGAAGGCGTGGTCTACTACGACATGAACGAGAACCGGCGACGGGACCCGGAGGAGCCGACCTTGGAGGGAGGCGTGGTCCGTCTCCTGGACACGGCCTACCGGGAGATCAGGCGCGTGACGACAGGGCCGGACGGGCACTACCTCTTCGGCAACTTGGACCCGGCCACCTACATCGTCTGGCTGACGAACCCGCCGGGGTATGACCGCAACACCACCCCCAACCCGCTCATGGTCCCGGTGAAGGCGGGCCAG
>JBMFPD010000058.1:0-14043 GCA_049969295.1 Anaerolineae bacterium
TCGGTGGCAGGGCCTGGGGGTGGTGGGGGGCCAGGGACGATCAGTTCCTGGCCGGCCCGCAGGAAATCCGCGGACTTCAGGTTGTTGAGGGCCATCAAGTCCGTCACGGTAGTCCCGAAGCGCGTGGCGATGGAAGAGAGGCTATCGCCAGGCTGCACCACGTACGTGTAGGGGGTGGCAGTGGAGGTAGGAGGGCCACCCGTCGCGCCGCCCTCAACGGGCCCGGCCAGGGGGATGGTGAGGACCTGTCCCACCCGCAGCACGGCTCCTTCGGCCAGGCCGCTGGCCTGCTGGATGGCCGCCACGGAGACCCCGTACCTCTCTGCCAGGTCGTAGAGGGTGTCCCCCCGCTCCACCTTGTGGGTGACGACGGCTGGCCGCGGCGTGGCCGACGCGGTGGGCGTGGCCGTCCAGGATGGCGTGGACGTGGGGGGCACGGCCGTTGGGGTATGGATGATGGTGGGCAGGGGCCTCGTGGCGGTGGTGGTGCTTGTGGCCAGGGCCACTGAGGCCTGCCGGGATCGGCCTGGCAGAAAGTACCAGACGGCGACGATGCCCACGACGACGGCCACCACCAGGAGATCCACTAGCCAGCGCCATGCAGGGCGCGGCGCGGGGCCCAGGTCCGCACCGCAGAGGAAGCACTGCTCGGCGCGCCGGGAGACCGGTGCGCCGCAGATGGGGCAGCGCCGGCCCTTCGGGCGTGGGAGTGCTGCCCCGCAGTGGGGGCATGAGTTCGGTGCGCCCTCCACCGTCTTTCGGCATTCAGGACAGCGCATCGCGCTCACCTCTCCTTCTGAGACTCCAGGTGGCCAGGACCAGCCACGCCCCCAGGCTCGCCCCGCTCAGGGCCAGGCCGGCCCGCCGCGGAGGCGTATCCCCGAAGCGCAGGACGATCTCATGCTCCCCTGGGGGGACGTCCAGGGTGATGAGGCCGTGGGGGCCTTCCGGGCGGATGGGCACTTCCTCGCCATCCACCCAGGCACGCCAGCCGGGGAAGTAGTAGGTCAGGACCTGCACCGTCACCGGGCCTTCCGCCCGCACGAGCGCGCGTTCCCGGGCCGCGCCGTGCTCCACCGTGCGGGCCTCCCCCTGGCCACGCAGGAGGCGCACCTTCTGCAGGGGCTCCCCGGCCAGGTACTGGGCCACCAGGGGCGAGTCCTGGGGCTGTTCCCGCACCCAGATGGTCATCCCCACCCGGTCTGGCGGGTGGAAGGTCTCAAAATCTATCACGGCCACGGGCTCCTCGGCGCGGGGGTCGCGCGGGGTCTGCTGGGGTTCCAGGTAGGGCAGGCTCGCCAGGACCGTGGCGGCCAGCGCCAGGGCGAGGAGGGGTGTGGATGGCCTCTCCTCATCCGCCCGTTCCCCCTCCAGGCCGCGGAGGGGGAGGGGGCGAGCATAGGCTGCCCCAGGCACCGCCCCGCAGACCGTCGCCAGGGTGAGGGTGGTCAGGGCCAGGAGCCGCCACGGGAACTGGACCAGCGCGGCCAGGGGAAGGAACTGCCACACGGCAGCCGACGCGGGCGTCATCAGGAAGAGGAGGAGCAGGGTAGCCCCGACGAAGAAGGCCAGGGCCCCCCGGTCCCGGACCCGCCATCCCCACGTGCAGGCCACCAGGAAACCCACGGTGGGGACCAGCCCCAGTTGGAACGACATCTGGTCCGCCGTCCCCTCGCCCGCATAGCCGAACCCCCAGAAGGGCGAGAGGAACTGGGAGGGGTAGACAAAATGCTTGACATAATCATAGGAGCCGCTGGTCCACTGGGAGAGGACCACGTACTGGCGCTCCAGGAGCATGGGGACGAGGAAGAAGCCGGCCAGCCCCGCGCCCAGCACGCCGGCCCCCAGCGCTCGCCCCAGGGCGCGCAGTCCGCCGGTCTCCTTCCAGCCGAGCGCGGCCCGGCAGAGGACCCAGGCCCCCAGGAAAGGTGTGGCCAGAAGGGCCGTGGCGTTGTGGGTTAGGAGGAGGGCGGCGTAGGCGGCGGAGGCTGCGGCTACCCTCCGCGGGCTTCCCTCGTCCACGGCGGCGGTGAAGGCCCAGAAGGCCCACGGGAGCAGGCCCAGGGCGAAGAATTCCGCCAGGCTGGCCCGCACGTAGATGTCCACCAGGTGGTAGGGGGCGTAAAGGTAGATCACTGCAGCCAGGAGGCCGCCGGCCCGACCGAAGAGGCGCCGTCCCCATCCGTACATCCCCCAGCCAGAAAGGAGGAAGCCCACACCGAAGGTCGCCTTGACCGCGTCCGTGAGCGTCGCGCCCAGGAGGTGGAAAACCTCGGCCACGTAGTAGGCCAGGGGCGAGTAGAGCAGGAAGAGGGGATACCCGTACCCCAGGGCGAAGTCCGGCGCCCAGCGGGGGATGAGGACCCCTTCCCGGATGGCCTGGTGGAAGTTGTTGAGGAAGAAGAGGGTGTGCCGGGCGTCGTGGGCGTCCAGGAAGTAGCCCGGGGCGAGGAGCGGGGCCCAGGCGAAGAGGGAGAGGCCCAGCACAAGGGCCCAGCCGGGGTCCAGCCGTCGGCCTGGAGCCCTCATCGGGCACCTCCTCTCCGCAGGACCATCCTCGCCGCGCCCAGGAGGAAGATGCAAGAGACCGTGGCCGCGGAGAGGGCTTTCCCGGCCCGACGCACGGGCGTGTCCTCAAAGCGCAGGAGCAGGATGTGCCGCCCCTGGGGGACCCGCACGGCCATGCGCCCCTCTGGCCCCACGGTGTGGATGGGGACCTCCCCCAGTACCTCTTCCGTGTGCTCGTCCAGGATGTAGGCGTGCCAGCCCGGGTAGTAGAAGCGGTAGAAGACCACTTCCTGCTGGTCATCGGCGGCGTAGACCCAGACCTTCTCGTGGATGCTGCTCATCTCCAGGGAGTGGACGCCCAGCACCCCGCCGGGCGGGATGGCGGCGTAGTCCACCAGGGTCGTCACCGGCCGCCCGGCCACGTGCAGGTCGGCCATGGGCGACCAGCGGGGGATCTCCTTCGTCCAGACCGTGGCCCCGGTCATCTCGTCGGACCACTGCTGGAAACGCATGAGCGCGGCGAGGGAGACCGGGCCCTCCCTGGGCTTCTCTACGATTTCGGCCTGGAGGTAGGGGTAACTCCCGAGGAGGATGAGGAGGCCCAGGAACAGGGCGAGGGCCAGGCCCGGCTCCCGTTCGCCCGGGGCCTCTGCACGCCCGGCTGGGGCGAGGAGGCTGCCGGCCAGGAGCGAGAGGGCCGGCGCGAGGAGGGTCTGGTAGCGCCAGGGGAACTGGGCGAAGCGCACCGGGCTCAGAGCCTCCCACAGGGGTGCAGAGGCGCAGGTCATCAGGAAGGCGGAAACGGTCACCACCGCGGCGAAGAAGCAGGCATGCCCGAAGCCGCGGCGCCTCCGGCGTGCCCCGGCGACCAGGGCCACCGTCCCCAGCACGGCCGGCACAGCCCCCATCTGGAAACTGATCTCGTCGTCCGGCCCGGCGATGCTCGTCCCGAACCCCCAGTAGGGCCCCAGGAGTTGGAAGGGGTAGACGAAGTCGTCCCGGTAGTCGTAGCGGCCGGCGTACCACTGGTCGGTGCGGACGTAGCGGAACTCCGTCGCCGCGGGGAGCCAGAAGACCGCGCTCAGGCCCAGGCCGACGAGGAGCCCCAGGAGGGGCGGCAGGCCCACGTGCAGGGCGTGGCCCAGGAGGGGCAGGGCCGACTCGCGGGACCAGGCCCGCAGGGGCTGCGCCTGCAGGACCCGGTACACCACGAGGGCCAGCACGTACAGCGCAAGCACCGGGGTGAACATGAGGGCAATGGCGTTGCTGGTGAGCATCAGGCCAGCGTAGGCTGCCCCTGCCCAGAGGACGGCCCCCAAGCGCGGCCGGGCCGCTGCCTCGTGGAACCCCCAGAGGACCAGGGGGAGGAAGGCCAGGGAGAGGGTCTCCGGCAGGGCAGCCCGCACGTAGACGTCCAGGATGTGGTAGGGGGCGTAGGTGTAGGCCAGGCTCGCCAGGAAGCCAGCCTTCGGCCCCCAGAGGCGGCGGGCAAACCCGTACATGGTGCAGGCCGCGGCGAGGATGGCCAGGGCGAAGACCATCTTCACCGCCGTCACGTAGTCCGCTCCGAGGAGGTGGAAGGCCTCGCCCACCATCGTCGCCAGGGGGCCGTAGATGTTGAAGAAGGGATAGCCGTAGCCGAAGCAGAAGTCCGGCGACCACCGAGGCCACCAGATGCCTTCCTGGACCGAGCGGTCCCATTCAAAGAGGAAGTAGACGTGGTGGCGCGCGTCGTGGGCCCCCCAGAAGTACCCCGGCTGGAGGAGCGGGCCCAGGGCGAAGAGGCTCAGCCCCAGGGCCAGGAGGAGGAGCCTGTCCACACGCACCCTACGGCACATGGAGCCACACCCGGTGGTCAGGTTCGGCGGGCAGCGCGGCCCGCACCAGGGGCAGCCGCTCGCCGGTCTGAGGGAGGTACCAGCCCAGAGCCAGGCGGAGCGGACCGGATGTCCCCTGGGGCAGGGGGAGGGTCCGGCTCTCCTCCACGATCTCCCCTGGGCGCCAGCCCGCGGTGGGACGCGCCCCGCCCACGGGGGGCGCGTCCTCCTGGGCCAGGATGCGCCCGTCCTCGTCCACCAGGTGGACGAAGAGGGTGTAATCTCCTTGGACCTGGCCCCAGGCCTGCCACGAGAGGTCCAAATGGACCCTTCCCTGCTCCGCGCGCACTTCGGAGCGCAGGAGGGCGATCCGCCCCCCTCCCGGTTCCTGCCACACGGCGGAGGGCGCTGTGCTCGGGTCCAGGCGGGTGAAAGGGGGCGTCAGGAGGGGCTGCGCGGCGAGGACCACAAGGGCCAGCGCGCCTGCGGCCACTTCCGTGCGGGTCAGGGCGGGCCAGGCTGCGGCCACCGCTCCCACCAGAGGCGGGACGGCCAGAGCGGTCAGGCTCAGGGGGGTCCAGAGGGGGAGGCCGCCGGGCCACAGGGTTGCACCCAGGAGGCCCAGGAGGAAGGTCCCCAGCCACAGGCCGACCTCGCGCCGCTGCTCTGCCATCCCCGGGGAGAGCCATGCCGCCCCTCCGCCGAACCACGCGGCCACCGGCACCAGGCCCAGGCTCCAGGGGTTTTTGAGAGGGGGCCCCACGGTGAGCAGGGCGTGGAGAGGGACCGGTGCCCCCTCGCGGACGAGGGTCCAGGCACTTCCTGTTCCCATCAGAACGCCGAGGAGCAGGAGGCTCCAGGCGGTCCAGCGGCCCCTGCTGCGCCCATGCAAGGCCGCCAACGCCCCCAGGGGCCAGGCCGCCAGGAAGGCCAGGCCTGGCAGGGTGAGGACGAGGGCCCCCAGGCCAAGGGCCAGGGCGAGAGGCCTCTTCCACCCCGTCCGCGTCACAGCCCAGCCCAGCCAGGGGAGGGTCCCCAGGGCCAGCGCCTCCCCCAGCACGCCGCGGGCATAGAGGGCGTTCAGGAAGTAAGGGGTGTAGGTGTAGGCCACCGCCCCCAGCAGCGCGGGCACTGGCCCCCAGGATCCCCGCAGCCAGGTGTAGGCCCCCAAGGCTCCCAGGAGGATGCCTGCGGCCCAGGTCCAGCGCAGGGCGGCCACGGGCGAAGCGCCCAGGGCCGTCCACGCGGCGGAGAGGAGGTAGGGGAGGGGGCCTTCCGCGCCCGCGCGGGGCGGCCAGGCCACGCCCCAGAACTCCAGGGGGAGGCCGGCCCGGAGGTCCTGAAGGGCGTAGGCTGGGGCGAAGCCCTGCCAGGCCTGGACGAAGCCGGGGTAGGTCAGCGGGGCCAGGGCGAAGCCGGCCAGGAGGAGCACGAGGAGACAGTTCGCATCCACTCTGGAGTGGACCACCAGGGTTTCTCCGCCCGTCTGGTTTGGGCTGTCCCGTCTTGTGCGCCCCAGAAGACCCAGGGGTTCGGCCATCTCGTCAGGCCTACCGTGCGAGCCGCCCGTCCAGTTCCAGTTCGGCGGCGATGCCCTTCATCGCGTCCAGGACGATCCCCACGTGTTCCCAGAGGTCCACGCCCAGGTCCGCGGCTCCTTCTTCTATGTCGGCGCGGTTGACACCCGCGGCGAAGGCGCGGTCCTTCCATTTGTTCTTGACGGACTTGACCTCCACGTCGCGGATGTCCTTGTTGGGGCGGACCAGGGCCACGGCGACGATGAGGCCGGTCAGTTCGTCCACGGCGAAGAGGGCCTTCTTGAGGGGGGTGTCCCGCACGATGCCGGCGTACCGGGCGTGGGCCCCGACGGCCTGGACGATCTCCTCGGGCCACCCCCGCTCCCGGAGGATCTCCATGCCGCGGAAGGGGTGATCCTCGGCCGTGGGGTACCGTTCGTAGTCAAAGTCGTGGATGAGCCCCACCACGCCCCACAGGTCTTCGTCCTCGCCGAACCTGCGGGCGTAGGCGCGCATGGCGGCCTCCACCGCCAGGGCGTGCTTGATGAGGTTGGGGCTCTTGGTGAACTCGGTCAGGAGTGCCCAGGCTTCTTCGCGCGTCTTCTGGCTCATGATGTCCGCTCCCTCGTCCAGGTATTTCAGTGGGGTGTGCCCTCACAGGGCCATCCGCAGGATGGTCTGCCGCCGCTCCGGTCCCACGGAGATGAGGCCCACCGGAACGCCGGTGTGCTCCTCAATCAGGCGCACGTACTCCTGCGCCGCGGGGGGCAGGTCCTCAAAACGGGTCACGGTGCTGATGTCCTCATCCCAGCCGGGCAGGTCCAGGTAGACTGGCTGGCAGGCGGCCAGCACGTCTCCGTCGGAGGGGAGATCGCGCAGTTCCTGGCCCTGGTGGGTGTAGGCCACAGCCAGGCGCAGGGGCTTGACGCCCGTGAGCACGTCCAGGAGGGTCAGGGCCCACAGGTCCAGGCCGTTCACCCGGGCGGAGTGGCGCAGGACCACCAGGTCCAGCCAGCCCACCCTGCGGCGGCGGCCGGTGGTGGTGCCATACTCGCGCCCCACCTCCACGATGTGGTCTGCCACCGCGCCGGCGAGCTCCGTGGGGAAGGGGCCGGCCCCCACGCGGCTTGAATAGGCCTTGGCCACGCCGATGACCTTGGCGATCCAGCGCGGGCCGATACCCAGGCCCACCAGAGCCCCGCCCACGGTGGGGTAGGAACTGGTCACGTAGGGGTAGGTGCCGTGGTCCAGGTCCAGGAGGGTGCCCTGGGCCCCCTCGCAGAGGACGCGCTTTCCTTCCGCCAGGGCCTGGTTCACCAGGGTGGTGGTATCGGCCACGTAAGGGGCGAGGCGCTCGGCGTAGCCCACGTACTCCTCCACCAGGGCGTCCACATCCAGGGGCTCCTGGCCGTAGATGCCCTGGAGCCAGCGGTTCTTCTCTTCCAGAGCGGCCCGCAGTCTGGCCCCGAACTGCCCTGGCGAGCGCAGTTCGCTGGCCCGGAGCCCGGTGCGGGAGGCTTTGTCGGCGTAGCAGGGGCCGATGCCGCGGCGGGTGGTGCCGATGGCCTTCCTCCCCAAGGCGGCCTCAGCGGCTCCATCCAGGGCCTGGTGGTGGGGGAGGTTCAGGTGGGCGCGGTCGCTGAGTTTCAGACGGCGCGGCGAGACATCCACCCCCCGGCGCTGGAGTTCGTCCAGTTCCTGGTGGAGGGTGCGGGGGTTGACCACCATGCCGTTGCCCATGATACACAGGCACTCGGGGTAGAGGATGCCGGAAGGGATCTGGTGCAGGGCGAAGCGCTCGCCCCCCAGTTGCACGGAGTGGCCGGCGTTGTCGCCCCCGTTGTAGCGGGCCACGAGGTCAGCCCGCTCGGCCAGCATGTCGGTGACTTTCCCCTTCCCCTCATCGCCCCACTGGGCGCCGACGATGACGAATGCGGGCATCTCCTTGCTCCTTTCCTTCGGGCCCGGGGCCGGTCACCCGCGCCCCAGGAGTTCGGCGGCGATGGCCGCGTACCCCTGGGCGGCGCGGATGAGGTCCGAGACCGGCACCTGGTCCTCGCTGGTGTGGGCGTACCGTTCCTCGCCTGGGCCGAAGCCGATGGTGGGGATGCCAGCGACGCCCATGGTGTAGGCACCGTCGGTGGAGAACTGCCACGGGCTGGTGCGGGGCCGGTAGCCCAGGGCCCGCTCCACGGCCCGGCTGGCGGCGCGCACCAGGGGGTGGTCCTCCGGCATCACCCAGGCGGGGTAGACCGCCCGTGTGCGGCAACGGTAGCCCACGTAGCTGACCATCTCGTGCTCGGCCACTTCGATCTCGGCGCGGGCCCTCTCCCGGTTGACGATGGCCTCAATCTCCGCCAGGGCTCGCTCGGCTGTTTCCCCCACGGTCAGGCGTCGGTCAATGTAGAAGACCGCCCGGTCCGGCAGGGCGTTGCGGCTGCCGGCGGAACTCTCGATCTGGGTGACCGTGGCCGTGCCGGGGCCCAGGAAGGCATCGTCCAGCAGTTGGGGGGCCAGGAGTTCCACACCGAAGATGAGGCGTGCCGCGATGTGGATGGCGTTCTCCCCCTGGGAGGGGTTGGAGGCGTGGCACGAACGGCCGTGCACCGTCACCTTGATCTCCATGCGCCCCCGGTGCCCCCGCTTGATCTGGAGGTTGGTGGCCTCCCCCAGGACTACGTAATCTGGCACGATCCCTTCCTCTTCAATCAGGACCCGGATCGCGTGCCCCTCGCTGGGCTCTTCCTGCACCACGCCGACCACGTAGAGGTCGCCGTGGAGCGGGATGCCGCTCTCCAGGAGGAGTTTGGCTCCGTAGACCATAGAGGCGAGGGCCCCTTTCATGTCCACCGCGCCCAGGCCGTAGAGGATGCCTCCCTCTACCTCGCCGCCGTAAGGGTCGCGGCGCCAGGAGGTCCGGTCGCCGATGCCCACGGTATCCATGTGGCCGTCCAGGAGGAGTTTGGGGCCGCGGCCAGGGCCGATGCGCCCCACGACGTTGCCGATGCGGTCGGTGAAGACCTCGGCGAAGCCCACACGGCGCATCTCCTGCGCCAGGCGCTCGGCCACCTCGCCCTCCTGGGTGGAGGGGCTGGGGATGCGCACCAGGTCCTGGGCGAAGGCGATCAGGGCTTCCTGGTCCACACGGGAAAGTTTCATCGTCATGCGCGTTCTGCTCCCTGTGTAGCAGCGGTCTCGCTCTCCGGAGGACGGGCTTGCTCAATAAGCTCCGTACCCCAGGATGACCCGGGGGATGGTCCGCAGGGCGATGCGGAAGTCCAGCCCCAGGGACCAGTTTTCAATGTAGTAGAGGTCCAGCATGACCATTTCGTCAAAGGTCAGTTCGCTGCGGCCGCTCACTTGCCAGAGGCCGGTCATGCCAGGGGCCACCTCCAGCCGCCGTTTGTGCCAGTCCTGGTACTGGGCGACCTCTTCCGGCAGCGGGGGGCGGGGGCCCACCAGGCTCATCTCGCCCCGGAGGACGTTGTAGAGTTGGGGCAACTCATCCAGGCTGAGGCGGCGCAGCACCCGGCCGACGCGCGTCACCCTGGGGTCGTCCCGGATCTTGAAGAGGGGGCCGTCGGCCTCGTTGAGGGGGGCCAGGCGGTCCCGCTCCTCCTCGGCCCCTTCGTACATGGAGCGGAACTTGTAGAGGGTGAAGGGCCGTCCTCCCCTGCCGATCCGGGTCTGGCGGTAGATAGGGGAACCCGGCGTCTCCAGGCGGATGGCCAGAGCGATGCAGGCCATCAATGGGGAGAGGACGATCAGCCCCACCACGGCCCCCACCACGTCAATGGCCCGCTTGAGGAACAGTTTCCAGCCGCTGATGGCTACGTCTCGCAGGCCAATGAGGGGGATGCCGCTGAGGTCGTCCACATCCACATGGGTGAGCCGCATCTGGAAGACATCCGGGACGATGCGCACCCGCACCTTTGCCCGCTGGCACTGGGCCACCAGGTTCAGGATCTTGCGGTGGTACATCCAGGGCAGGGTGATGATGACCTCGTCCACCTCCCCCGAGGCAAGGAGTTCAGGCAGGCGGTCCAGCCCGCCCAGGCCCGGGAAGCGCCCCAGGGCCGAGGAGCCCTTCTGCGGGTCGTCGTCCACGTAGCCCACCACCTGGTAGCCCAGTTCCGGGCGGGCGACGAGGTTGCGCATCACCGTGCGGCCCACCTCGCCGGCCCCCACGATGAGGACACGGTCCACCCCGACCCCGCGGCGTCGGAACCGGTCCAGGAGGGAGTGCTTTACCAGGCGGCTCAGGCCCAGGAGGGTGGTGATGAGCACCAGGGCGTAGATGAAGATCAACCGGGAATGGTACTGGGGCTGGTAGAAATAGAAGACGGCCACCATCAGCACGATGCCCGTGGTGGTCCCGCTGAAGATGGTGTAGACTTCATCAAACCAGGAACGGCCCCGGGAAGGGCGGTAGACCCCCTCTAGGCCGTAGGAGGCGAGGAGGATGCCCGTGAGGGCCAGGCTGATGGGGATGTAGGTCCAATAGGGGGTGTAGTACACCTCGTCCACTGGTCTGAACCACTGGAGGTCGTAGCGGACCCAGTAGGCCAGGGCAAAGGCCAGGTTGATCAGGATGGCGTCGGTGACCACCGTGATCCAGGTGATCAGGCGCTGGAACCTTCGGGACACCTCACGTCCTCCGCTGGCCGAGGGCTTTGTCGTAGGCATGGATGGTCTCTTGAGCCGTCCTGCGCCACGATGCCTCCTGAGCGCGGGCCAATCCTCGCTCCCGCAGGGAGGCGCGCAGGTCGGCATCCCGTCCCACCTGGGCCAGGGCCTCCGCCAGTTGGTCTGGGGCGGTGGGGTCCACCAGGAGTCCCGCCTCGTCCACTACTTCGGGCAGAGCGCCCCGGTCTGAGGCCACCACGGGCAGGCCGCAGGCCATGGCCTCCAGGGGCGGCATCCCGAACCCCTCGTAGAGGGAAGGGTAGACCAGGGCCGTGGCAGCGTTGTACCATAGCACAAGTTCGTCCGTGGGCACAAATCCGACCAGCCGGACATGATCTACCAGGCCCAGTCTGTCTATGCTCTGCAGGGCCTCAGCGTAGCCCCAGCCCCGTCCTCCCACCACCACGAGGTAAGGGGCATGGCCTGCATCCAGGAGGTAGCGCAGGGCCTTGAGGGCTGCGGGGAGGTTCTTGCGGGGTTCCAAGGTGCCCACGAAGAGGAAGAACTGGGGGGGCAGCCCCTTCGCCTTCCGGAAGGCCTCCACCTGCTCCCGGGGCAGGGGGCGGAAGGCTTCGCCCACGCCACAGGGGGCCACGTCCACCTTTTCTTCCGGCGTCCCAAGCCAGCGGATGAGGTCGCGCTTGGTGTGTTGGGAGATGGCGATGACGCGGCGGGCCCGTCGCACCGAGAGGCGGGTGAAGAGGGTCAGGTACAGGCGGTTCCAGGGCCGGAAGGCCTCGGGGAACCGCAGGAACGAGAGGTCGTAGACGGTTACGACAAAGGGACAGGGGCAGGCCGCCGGGCCCACGAAGGCGAGGGCATGGAGGAGGTCCACCCCTTCGCGTGCCAGGGCCAGGGGCTGGGCCACCTGCTCCCACAGGATGCGCAGGGCCGGGGTGTGGGTGGGCCACCGGGTGGCGCGGGTGCGGATGCCCTCCAGCGCGGTGCCGCATCTTGCATTCAGGAACGCCGTGAACCTGTAGCCGCCGTCCACCAGGGGCAGGTGGCGCAGGAGGTTCTGGATGTATACGCTGATGCCAGCGGCCCGGTAGTTCTGCGCTGTGGATAGGAGATGGGCGTTGAGCCCCACGTGCACAGCCTCCCCGGGCGCGCTGGCGCGCAAGGTCCTTTGCTCGTCCACGGGGGAAATTATACCACAAGGATGGTGGAGGCAAAAACGGGGCAAGGGCGCGTTTCTGCCAACCTTTTTCCCAAAAAGGTTTGGCATCCTGGGCCGAAATCTGGTATAATCGTGGTAGGTGGAGGGAAAGATCGCCACAAGCGATGCTCTGACGTGTAGCGGTCCCTGGGGGCCGGTGGGAGGATAGAGTGAGCAGTTCCTGGTTGAAAAACGGGTTTGTCTATATCCTGATCTTAGTGGCTGCGGTGGCCCTGTTCTTCAGTTTCTTCCCCCCTTCCGAGAGGCCCTCGGAGGTGGGGTTGACCACGGTGGCCGAATGGGCGCGCCGGGGGGAGATCGTCAAGATCACGGTGGCCGGGGACGAACTGGAGGTGCTTCGCAAGGGGAGCGCCAAGCCGGTCATCTCCCGCAAGGAGCAGGGGGTCAGCCTGGCCGAGAGCCTGAAGAGCCTGGGCGTCAGCGAGGAGCAGATCGTGGCCATTGACGTAGAAGTGAAGGCCCCCAGTCAGTGGGCCGACCGCCTCACGGTCCTGGGGAGCCTTCTGCCCCTCGTGTTCGTGGGCGCGCTGTTCTTCTTCCTGATGCGCCAGGCCCAGACGGGCAACAACCAGGCCATCTCCTTCGGCAAGAGCCGCGCCCGCCTCTTCACCGGCGACAAGCCAACGGTGACCTTTGACGACGTGGCGGGGGTGGACGAGGCGAAGGAGGAGTTGCGGGAGGTGGTGGAGTTCCTGAAGGAGCCGGCCAAGTTCGCCTCGCTGGGGGCGCGCATCCCCAAGGGGATCCTTCTGGTGGGTCCCCCCGGGACGGGGAAGACCCTCATGGCCAAGGCCGTCTCCGGTGAGGCGGGGGTCCCCTTCTTCTCCATCTCCGGCTCGGAGTTCGTGGAGATGTTCGTGGGGGTGGGCGCGAGCCGGGTACGGGACCTCTTTGACCAGGCCAAGCGGAACTCCCCCTGCATCGTCTTCGTGGACGAGATCGACGCCGTGGGCCGCCACCGGGGAGCAGGGCTGGGAGGCTCCCACGACGAGCGGGAGCAGACCCTGAACCAGATCCTGGTGGAGATGGACGGTTTTGACACCGATACCAATGTCATTGTCATGGCGGCGACCAACCGGCCAGACATTCTGGACCCGGCGCTCTTGCGGCCGGGGCGGTTTGACCGGCAGGTCGTGTTGGACCGGCCGGACCGGAAGGGGCGGCGAGCCATCCTGGAGGTGCACGTGCGGGGGAAGCCCCTCGCGCCGGACGTGGACCTGGATGTCCTGGCAGCCCAGACGCCGGGGTTCGTGGGGGCGGACATTGAGAACCTGGTGAACGAGGCGGCGATCCTGGCGGCGCGGCGGAACAAGAAGGCCATCGGGATGGCGGAGTTCCAGGAGGCCGTGGAGCGGGTGATGGCGGGGCCGGAGCGGCGCAGCCGGATCATCAGCCCGGAGGAAAAGGAGATCATCGCCTATCACGAGGCGGGGCATGCCCTGGTGATGCGGATGCTGCCGGGGTGCGACCCAGTGCACAAGGTGAGCATCGTGGCGCGGGGGATGGCACTGGGGTACACGATGCCACTGCCGGAGGACGACCGGTACCTGCAGAGCCGGAGCCGTTTCCAGGACGAGTTGGCCGGGCTCCTCGGCGGGCGTGCGGCGGAGGAACTGGTCTTCCACGATGTGACCACGGGGGCAGCCAACGACCTGGAGCGGGCGACGCGGTTGGCGCGGAAGATGGTGACGGAGTACGGGATGAGCGAACGGCTGGGGCCGCTGACCTTTGGCCAGAAGGAAGAACTGGTCTTCCTGGGGAAGGAGATCGGGGAGCAGCGGAACTACAGCGAGGAAGTGGCGCGGCAGATAGACGAAGAGGTGCGGCGGTTCATAGAGGAAGCGTACGCACGGGCCAAGGAGGTGCTGAGCCGGCACCGCGACCGACTGGACCGCCTGGCCAAGGCCCTCATGGAGCGGGAGACCCTGGAAGGGGAGGAACTGAGGGCCATCCTGGATGGCGTGCCGGCGTAGCCTGGCTGCGCTTTGAGAAGGGAGGGCGCGCCTCGGGCGTGCCCTTTTTGTTTGGCCAGGGCTGACTCGTTTTTTACGGAGGGGCCGTACCCTTTTTGTCTGGCCAGGGCTGATTCATTCTATCTATATAGAACTCCGACGGCCTTCTGGCACGGCAGACCGTAGGGCACGCCAGGAGGCGTGCCCTACGCGCCGGGGAGCGGTTATAGCCTTCCCTTTTGTAAAAACGAGTCAGCCCCGTTTGTCTGGCTTGACTCGGTTGCACCTTTCGTTGGTGGCTGATGACCTTGTGGTCCCATGCTGCGAGGTGAACCTCACCCTACCCCCGCCGTCTTCGGCGGCACCCCCTTCCCTCCCGCATC
>JBMFPD010000059.1:0-14012 GCA_049969295.1 Anaerolineae bacterium
GGCGCGCCTGGGCGGTCAGCGCGTCGTCCACCACCATCTCTTCCGAGTAGCGGATGACCACCAGTTCTGAAGCGGCCAGGATCTCAGCCACGTAGGGTGTGGAGAGGTGGACGATGTACCCCTCCCGCAGGGTGGTGCCGCCCTCCAGGAGGACGATGTCGCGCCCCTGGGCGACCTGGGCGAAGGCTCTCCGGAGTTCGGCCTCAAAATCGGTGGTCTCCGCGCCGCGGAGGACCGCCTCTATCCGCTCCCGGGTGAGGCCCACGGGGACGAGCGTCTCCATCGGTTCAGGCAGGTCAAAGGCCTTCTTGATGAACTCCGCGTCTTCGTCCACGATGCGGCCGGCCACACTCTTGGCCTGGAGGCTCACCGGCTTCATGTAGCCCAGGGAGAAGCCGTCGGCCAGGAAGCGCCTCCCCAGCCCCACACACAGGCCCGTCTTGCCCGAAAACGGTTCAGTAGAGGTGATGTAAAGGGTTGCCATTTGCCATGCCTCCTCGCGTCTCCCCAATTTTAACTGCGTCTCCTGGTACTGGACCACAGAGGTTTTGGACGATATGGTCTTCTGAGCACCCCTCCCCCAGCCCCCTCCTCGCACGCGGGAGGGGCCCAGGGGGTGGGGCTGGAGGGCGCACGGCCATGCGCCTCTGCCTCCCCGACGATCCGCCCAGAATGACAGAATGACATATCGTCAAGAACCTTTGTGGCGTAGTCCTAGTGTTCCGGTGCCGAGTGCCCTTTCCCATCCGACGCCAGCACCAGACGCATGTCAATGCCGATGGCACCGCGCCCCTTCTCAAACACGATGAGGGGGTTGATGTCCAATTCCACAATCTCGGGGAAGTCCGTGACCAGTTGCGACACCCGCAGCAGGGCGTCCACGATGGCCTCCAGATCCGATGGAGGCTGCCCGCGCATGCCCCGCAGGAGGCGCACCGCCCGGATCTCCTGGATCATCTCCGAGGCCTCCCGCCGGGAGATGGGCGCCACCCGGAAGGTCACGTCCTTGAGAGCCTCCACGTAGATGCCCCCCAGGCCGAACATCAGGAGAGGCCCGAACTGGGGATCGCGGTTCACGCCGATGATGACCTCGCGGCCCCCCATGACCTGCTGTTGGACCTGGCATCCCCAGATGGTGGCCTCGGGCATGAAGCGGGTGGCCCGGTAGATCAGAAGGTCGTAGGCATCGCGGACGTCGGCCGAGGTCTGGATGCCCAGTTTCACGCCCCCGATGTCGGATTTGTGCAGGATGTCCGGCGAGGCGATCTTCATCACCACGGGGAAGCCCATAGCCTCGGCGTAGGCCACGGCCTCCTCGGCGGAGGTGGCCAGTTTGGACTGGGGCACGGGGATGCCGCAGGCCATGAGGACCTCGCGCGCCTCGGCATCGCCGATCTCCAGGCGGCCCTCCTGCCGTGCCCTGGCGAAGACCGCCTGAATGCGGGCGCGGTCAATCCCGACCTCCTCCAGGCGCTCCGGCCCCCGCTCCACCCAGCGCCGGTAGCGGTCCATGGCGGCCATGGCCGCCACGGCCCGTTCGGGCACCTCGTAGTTGGGGACGCTGTGCTCGTTGAAGATGCGGACTGCAGCCTGGATGGAGGCCTTGCCCATGAAACAGCCGAAGATGGGCTTGTCGTACTTCTGGGAGGCCCGCACCACGGCCCAGGCCGTCTCTTCAATCTCCGTCATGAATTGGGGGGTGAGGATGACGATGACGCCCCCCACGTTGGGGTCCTGCATCACGGCGTTGATGGCCATCTCGTAGCGGTCGGCGCGGGCGTCCCCCAGGACGTCCACGGGGTTGATGACGCTGGCCGCCTCCGGCAGGTGGGCCCGCAGGTAGTCCATCGTCTCCTTCTCCAGGGAGGCCAGTTGCAGCCCCGCGTGTTCCAGCGCGTCGGTGGCCATGATCCCCGGCCCGCCGGCGTTGGTGATCACCGCGATGCGGTTGCTCTTGAGGACGGGCTGCCGGGCGAAGGCGATGGAGTAATCGAAGAGTTCCTGCACGGACCGGGCGCGGATCACCCCTGCCTGGTTGAAGGCGGCTTCGTAGGCGGCTTCGGAGCCGGCCAGGGTGCCGGTATGGGAGGAGACGGCGCGGGCGCCCCCGGCGGTGGTGCCGGACTTGATGGCGATGATGGGCTTCTTGCGCCCCACCTCCCGGGCCACCTTCATGAAGCGCGGTCCATCCACAATCCCCTCCAGGTAGGCCATGATGACCTTGCTGTAGGGGTCGTCCCGCCAGGCCTCAATGAAGTCAATCTCGTTGGTGTCGGCCTTGTTGCCCAGGCTGACGAAACGGGAGAAGCCGATCCCCTCCGCCAGCGCGATGTCCAGGATGGACGTGCACAGGGCTCCCGACTGGGACATGAAGGCGATGCCACCCTGCCTGGGCATCCCCACGGCAAAGGAGGCGTTCAGTTTGGCGATGGTATCTATGATGCCCAGGACGTTGGGCCCCACCAGGCGGATGCCGTACTTGCGGGCGATGGCCACCACCTCGTTCTCCCGGTCGCGGCCCTTCCGCCCGATCTCGCGGAACCCTGCGGTGATGATGACGGCCCCCCGCACGCCCTTCTTGCCGCACTCCTCCAGAACACCGGCCACGAAGGGGGCCGGCACGACGATGACCGCCAGGTCCACCGGCCCGGGCACGTCCAGGACGCTGGGGTAGCACTTGAGGCCGAGGATCTCGTCGGCGTTGGGGTTGATGGGGTAGATGGGCTTGGGAAAGCCCCCCTTGATGATGTTGGAAAGGACCCCGTAGCCCAGTTTTCCAGGCTCCCTGGAGGCGCCGATGACGGCTACGGATTGTGGATCGGAGAACATCTCCAGCATGGTCGCTTCCTCTCAGTGCAGGGAGTGGTTTGTGAAATCTTGCGCAAATATACCCCTTCGGGCTCCAAAGGGCAAGTCGGACGCTCCCTTTGGGTACTCGCACTCCCTATCCGCTGGCCCGGAGGCCGAGCCAGCACTTCTATTGTACCACATTTCGGCGATTTTGGCGCATGGGGACGGTCCCGGTCTCAGGGCTGACCCATTCTTAGAACTCTGACAGCGCGGCAGACCGTAGGGCACGCCTCCTGGCATGCCCTACTGAGCGCCCCCGCGGTGCGGGGCGGGGGCCCGGGGGAGGGGTCCCCCCGCAAGGAACGGCCTCACCCCCTGGGCGCGGCATCTGCAACCCCGCGACATAAGGGGGGACCGGGCCCACCACCAGAGGGCTTGCTCCTCTCCGCGCCGTCTGCTATAATGCCCGTGGGGGACGATCGGACCCTGTCCATTCCTGAGGAGAGCTGTGGGCAATCGCTGTCCCCAGTGCGGGCATGTGAACCCCATAGGCGCGAGGTACTGCGAGGTCTGCGCCGCGGCCCTGGCCAACCTCTGTCCCCGGTGCGGGACGGAGAACCCCCCGGGTTTCCGCTTCTGCGGCATCTGCGGTGTCAACCTCTTCGCTGCCCGGCTGGAGCAGGCCACAACCCAGGAACTGGAGCGCCTGCGCAGTTCCATCCCCGCCCATCTGGTAGAGCGCATCGTTCAGGAGGCGCGTGCCGGCCGCGGGGAGCGCCGCACCGTCACCGTCCTTTTCGCCGACCTGACTGGCTTCACCTCCCTCTCCGAGAACCTGGACCCCGAAGAGGTGTTCCGTCTGCTGGATACCTGCTTCCGCGCCTTCGTGGAGGCCATCTACCGCTTTGAGGGGACGGTGGATAAGTTCACCGGTGACGGCCTGATGGCCCTTTTCGGCGCGCCTCTGGCCCACGAGGACGATGCCGAGCGCGCCCTCCACGCGGCTCTGGGGTTGCAGGCCGCGGTCAAGGAGGGTGGCCAGGACCTCTCCAGACGGCTCGGACGGCCCCTTGCCCTTCGCATCGGCCTGAACATGGGCGAGGTGGTGGTGGGAGGGTTGGGGTCCGACCTGCGGCTGGACTACACCGCCGTGGGGGACACGGTGAACGTGGCCGCTCGCCTCCAGGAACTGGCCCGTCCGGGGGAGATCCTCGTGGCCCGGTCCGTGGCGGAGGCGGCCCGCGCCGCCTTCACCTTTGAGCCTCTGGGGCCCGTGGAGGTCCGCGGCCGCCGGGAGCCCGTGGAGGTTTACCGTCTGGTAGGGCCCAGGGCCCAGCGTGGCCCCACGCGGGGCCTGCCAGGCATCCTCACCCCTCTGGTGGGCCGCGCCGAAGAACTGGGTACCCTTGTGGGAGCCCTGCAGGCCCTCGAGCGGGAAGCCCGTGGCCGCCTCATCCTCGTCACCGGCGAGGCCGGCATCGGCAAGTCGCGCCTCGTCGCCGAGGCCCTGCGCCACCTGGAGGGCCACCGCATCCTGGTGGCGCAGGGTGCTTCCCTTTCCTTCACCCAGAGCATCGGTTACTGGCTCGTGCAGCAGGCCCTGCGGTCCCTGTTCCGCGTCCGGGGGGGCGCGGAGGAGGATGCCCTCATCCGTGCGCGGGCCCGGGAACTGGCCGGCGATGCAGCCGACGAGCTCCTGCCCTACCTTCTCCACCTGATGGAGGTGGAGGTCCGTGAGGAGTCCGCAGCCGAGCGGCTGGTCCACCTGGAACCGGCCCTTCTGCGGCAGCAAACCTTCCTGGCGGTGCGGGAGTTCCTGGCCCAGGTCGCCCTCCGTCGTCCCCTCCTCCTCATCCTGGAAGACCTGCACTGGGTGGACCGGCCGTCCCTGGACCTCTTGCTCTTCCTCCTGGGGCTGACACGGGATGTCCCCCTCGCCATCCTCGGCCTCTCCCGGCCCGAGGGGGAGGCGGTCCAGCGCATGCGGGCCTGGGCAGAGGACATGCACGCCCCGCACTTCCTGGAAGTGGCCCTTGGGCGGCTCCCTCCCGGGGATTCCGACCGTCTGGCCGCACACCTCCTCCAGACGCCAGGGGTCCCTCAGCCAGTGCGTGAATGGGTGGTAGAGCGGGCTGAGGGGAACCCCTTCTTCATGGAAGAACTGGTGCGCATGCTCATGGACCGGGGCCTGTTGCGCCAGGTGGGCGGGGAGTGGGCGTGGGTTGGGGGCGACGTGAACCAGGTGGAAGCGGTGCCGTCTACCCTGCAGGCCCTCATCGCCGCCCGTGTGGACACTCTGGCCCCGGCACCGCGGGAAGTGCTGCAGGTCGCGGCAGTGGCTGGCCGCTCCTTCTCCCCGCGCCTTTTGGAAGAGGCTGTGCCCCGGGAGCGGCGGGAGGCCATCTGGCCATCCCTCTCGGTGCTGGAGGAGCGGGGGCTGATCACCGCCGAAGGAGGGGGTGAGGAGCAGTTTGCCTTCCGCCACGGCCTGATCCGGGACACCGTCTACGGCACGCTCCTGCAGGACACCCGCCAGGACCTGCACCGCCGCGTCGGGCAGGCCATAGAGACCCTGTACCAGGCACGCTTAGAGGAGCAGGCGGAGGTCCTGGCCTACCACTTTAGCGAGGGACGTCTGGCAGCCAAGGCCATCCCCTACCTCCTGGAGGCGGGCGGCAGGGCAGCGGCCCGGTTCGCCAACGAGGAAGCCATCCGGTTCTACACCCGCGCCCTGGAGTTCCTGAAGGAAGAGGGGGATGGCACGGAGTACCGGGTGCGGGCCCACAGCGGTCTGGGCGATGTCCTGGGATTTGTGGGGCAGTACGAAGCCGCAGTGCAGGAATACTTGGCAGCCCTGGCCCTTGAGGAGCAGGGGGCCCGGCCTGCCGTCTCCCGCCGCATTGCGGACCTGAAACGCCGCATCGCCCGTACGTACCTCCGTCAGGGGAACCAGGAGGAGGCCCTCCAGTGGCTCCAGCAAGCCCTGCGGGAACTGGACCTGGACCCCGGGGCGGCGATGGCGGTGGAGCGGGCCCGCGTCTACAACGACCTGGGGTGGCTCCACTTCCGCCGGGGCGAGATGCAGGAGGCCCTGGCCTGGACCACCCGCTGCTTGAGCATCGTGGAGGGCACGGATCACTACGGGGAACTGGCCGCAGCCTACAACCGCCTGGTGGGGATGTACTTCCGCCTGGGGGATTGGGAGCAGGCGCGGGACTACGCCGAGCGGGGCCTCCGCCTCCGCCAGCGGATGGGCGACACCTACGGCCTGGCCCTCTCCTACACCAACCTGGGCGGCCTGGCCATGTTCCTGGGGGATTGGGACCAGGCCATCGCCCACAACCAGCGCAGCCTGGAACTGAAGGAGCGCCTGGGGGATGTCCCTGGGCAGCGTTCTTCGTGCAGCAACCTGGGGCTTATCTACCTCCTGAAGGGCGCGTTCGCGGAGGCGGAGAAGTACCTCCAGCGCGCGCTGAACCTCGCCCGGGAGACGCGGGAGCACTGGGGGATGGCCCAGACTCTGGCCAACCTGACCCGGCTGGACCTGGCCCGCGGCCAGTGGGGGCAGGCCCTGGACCGGCTCGCCGAGGCCACCCGACTGGCCGAGGAGGCAGGCGCGGCGGAACAGCAGGCGGAACTGGCCTGGCTGCGCGCGGAGGCCCTCCTGGGCCTCGGCCGGGCAGAAGAGGCCCTGGACCAGGCCCAGCAGGCAGTCCGGATGGCCGACCGCACGGGCGACCTCTCCGAACGGGGGGTGGCGCAGCGGGTGTTGGGCGCGGCCTGGGCCGGTCTGGGGGTACTGGACCGGGCAGAAGAGGCCTTCCGAAGGAGCCTGGAGCTCCTCACTGAGGCCCGCAACCGCTACGAACTGGGGCGCACCTACGGGGAACTGGGGCGCCTCTACAGGAGACAGGGCTTTCTGGATGAGGCACGGGACAACTTGGAGAAGGCCCTGGCCATCTTCCGCCACCTGGGGGCCGCTCACGACGAACGGGCCGTCAGCGAGGCCCTCCTGGCCCTCCAATCCACCACGGCGCGCAGCCCTGGACCCCTCTAATGCTTGGTCAGGGAAAGGGTTCCCGATCGTTCGCCAGAACCCCTGTGGTGCAGGAACCGCCCTGGGAAGGGATGGGAAAGCCACAGGGCACACGGCCAGGCACCCTGCGCGCTCTCCTGACCTGGGGGCAGCAAGGGGATCAAGGGGGGAGTGACCCGGCGTGGTCCAGTGAGCCGTGCGCGATTCGAACGCGCGACACCCTGCTTAAAAGGCAGGTGCTCTACCGCTGAGCTAACGGCCCTCCGCAGCCAGTATAGCACAACCTCTCCCAGCCTGTCAATTGGCCGCGTCCTCCGGCCAGGGCTGCCTCGTTTTCGCAAAAGGGAAGGCTATAACCGCCCTTCCCGGTGCATAGGGCACGCCAGGGGGCGTGCCCTATGGTCTGCCGCGCCAGAAGGCTGTCAGAGTTCTAAAGGAGTCAGCCCTGTCCTCTGGCATGGCACCGCAAGGAGATGCTGCCTGCTTGGACAACTCCCCCGGTTTGTGTTATCCTAATTCCTGCATCCAGACCGGCGGGGGGAGAGATGAAGCAGGCATTTGCGCTCTTCTGGGAGAGCCTCAAAGTGTTCTGGGAGGAACTCTTCACCCTGGTCCCGGCGAACCTCCTGTGGTTTGCCGTGGCTCTGGGCCCTCTGATCTTGGCGCTGGGCCTCACCTGGGCGTTCCCCCCACAAGTGGTGTGGCTGGGGGCGGTGGTCTCCCTCGTGACCGCGCCTCCAGCGACCGCCGGGCTGCACCTTCTGGCCAACGAGATGGCCCACGGCCGCAGCGTGTCCCTTTCCCTCTTCTGGCGGGGCTTCCGGGAGTTCTTCGGGCCCGCGCTGGGCGTGGGGCTCTTCAACTTCTTCCTCCTGGTGGTCGTCGCCTCCAACTACCTGTTCTACGGCGGCTTCTCAGGGCGGTGGGTCCCGTGGGTCCAGGGGGCATGGGTGGCCGCGGGGCTCCTCTGGATGGCCATGCAACTCTACTTGTATCCCCTCCTCATGGAGCAGACCTCCAGGAGCCTCCTGCTCCCCTTCCGCAACGCGCTCTTCCTCGCCCTGGCCACACCCCTCGTCACGGGGACGGCCCTCGTCCTCACCGCCCTCACCCTGGCCCTCAGCGCTGCTCTGGCGCTCCCCCTCCTGGCGGGAGGCGTGTCCCTCGTGACCCTGTACGCCAACAAGGTCGTCCTGGCCAAACTGGTGGACTTCAAGAAGGTACCCAGACCCGGCGGGAATGGGAGCATCTAGGCTGCGGACTACAGGAGGCGGAGCCATGCCCCTGCGAACGAAGATCGTCTGCACCATCGGACCGGCGAGCGCGGACCCGGCCATCCTGCGGGAGTTGATCAAGGCCGGCATGGACGTGGCGCGCATCAACTTCTCTCACGGCGACCAGGCCCAGCACCGAGCCTACATGCAGGCCGTGCGAGCCGCGTCCAACGAGGTGGGCAAGCCTGTCGCCATCCTGGCGGACCTGCAGGGCCCCAAACTCCGAGTGGGCCAGATCGCCGGCGGGGAGATGGACCTGGAGGCCGGCGCCCTGGTGACCCTCACCACCCGCGCCGTGGAGGGCGCGGGGGACCAGATCCCCGTCCAGTTCCAGGGCCTGCCCCAGGCGGTGCGCCCTGGCGACCACATCCTGCTGGACGACGGCCTCCTGGAACTGGAGGTCCTGGAGGCTGGAGGGGAGGACGTGCGCTGCCGGGTCCTCGTGGGCGGCCCCCTGGGCTCCAATAAGGGGATGAACCTGCCCCGCGCCTCCGCGGCCATCCCGGCCATCACCGACAAGGACCGGGAGGACCTGCGCTTCGCCATAGAGAACGGCACCGATTGGATCGCCCTCTCCTTCGTCCGCTCGGCTCAGGAGGTGCGCGAACTCAAGAAACTCATCCAGCAGTACAGCCTGCTGGGGCAGCCCGTCCCCGTCATCGCCAAGATTGAGAAGCCAGAAGCGCTGGACAACATAGATGCCATCGTGGAGGCCAGCGACGGCATCATGGTGGCGCGGGGCGACCTCGGCGTGGAGACCTCCCCGGAGATCGTCCCCATGGTCCAGAAGGCCATCATCGCCAAATGCAACCGGGCCGGGAAGCCGGTCATCACCGCCACCCAGATGCTGGATTCCATGATCCGGAACCCACGCCCCACCCGCGCCGAGGCCAGCGACGTGGCCAACGCCATCCTGGACGGCACCGATGCCCTCATGCTCTCCGGCGAGACAGCAGTTGGCAAGTACCCGGTGGAGGCCGTGCGCACCATGGTCCGCATCGCCCAGGAGGCGGAGAGGGCCACGGAGGCGCCGCCTCGCTGCCCCCTGCTCGCCCCGCCCAGGCCGGCCGACAGCGACCTCACCCACGCCGTCTGCCACGCCACGCGCGTCACCGCGGAAGACCTGGGCGCGAGCGCCATCATCACGCCCACCGTCTCCGGACGCACTGCCCGGGTGATGTCCCACTTCCGGCCCCGCCTGCCCATCATCGCCGTGACCCCCAGCCCCAGAGTCCAGCGCCAGTTGTGCCTCTTCTGGGGGGTCATCCCCCTCCTCGGCCCCCGCAGCAACACCACCGACGACATCATCGCGAACGCGGTGGAACTGGCCCTCCGCCACGGCCTCATCCAGAGGGGGAACCTGGTGGTCATCACGGCCGGCTCGGCCGGCAGCGCGCCGGGGACCACCGACATCATGAAGGTGCACCTGGTGGAGAAAGTCCTGGGCCAGGGGATGGGGCTGGGCGACAAGGTGGTGCACGGACGGGTGCGCCGGCTGGAAGGGCCGCTCCCACCGCACCTGCGTCTGGAGCCCGATGAGATCGCCGTGACCTCCCGCACGGACCGCACCTTTGTGGAGGCTCTCCAGTGGGCCGGCGGCCTCGTCGTGGGCGAGAGCGGCCTGGACTCCCACGGGGCGCTCCTGGCTGCGGAACTGGGCATCCCGGCCGTCATCGGCGTCGGCGAGGAGGCCCTCGGCCTCCTCCAGGACGGCCAGGAGATCACCCTGGACGCCCCCCGGGGGCTGATCTACGAACGCCACCCCTGAGCAGGACCAGTATGACCTGGCTGCTGCGGAGGACTGTGGACCTCTTCCAGACCCTGGCCCGCTGGTACTACGGCCGGAAGTATAGCACCCTGGCCGACCGGGTGGGGTGGGCGGCTGAGGAGCCAGCGCCTGGTCGCGGCCTGATCCTCATCCAGACTGACGGCCTTTCCCACGAGCACCTGGAGTTCGCCCTCAGGCAGGGAGCCTGCCCCACCCTGGCGCGTTTCCTCCAGCGGGGTGAGGCTTGCCTTCGGCGCTGGCGCTGTGGTGTGCCCAGCACCACCCTTGCCACCCAGGCCGGCCTCTTCTACGGCACCTGCGACGACATCCCCGCCTTCCGCTGGCTTGACAAGGAGACGGGCACGCACCACAGTTGCGCCTTCCCCCAGTCCCTGCGGGCTGTTCGGGAGCGGATCGCGGCGGGGCGCCGGGGCCTTCTGGAAGGCGGGTCCAGTTACGGAAACCTGCTGGACGGCGGGGCGCGCCTGGCCCTCTTCACGCTGGGGGCGCTGGACCGCCGTCGCCTCTTTGAAAACGTGCGGGGCCTGGGGTTCCTCGTCCTCTTCCTCCTCAGCCCCCTGCGCGTGGCGCGGGTCCTCCTGGGCTGCCTCTGGGAGTACCTGCGGGATGCGGCCGGGGGGACGTGGGAGTGGATCCGCCACCTGGGGCAGGGCCAGCGGCGGACCCCTTCCCCCCTCCTGCAGGTCCTCGCCGACCTCATCGCGCGGGAGGTCCTGACCTTCTGCGTGATGATAGATGTCTACCGCGGCGTGCCCATCGTCTACGTCAACTACTTCGGCTACGACGAAGTGGCCCATCGGGTGGGGCCGACCCATCCCCAGGCCCTGCGCGTCCTCAGGGGGATTGACCGCCAGATCCACCGGATAGACCGCATCCGGCAGGTCTGCAGGCGCCGGGAGTACGATCTCTTCGTCCTCTCCGACCACGGGATCAGCCCCGCTGTGCCGTTCCAGGAGCGGTACGGCCAGACGCTCGGCGAATTCATCGCCGAGCAGGTGGAGGGGACCCTGGCCCTCCACGAGGCGCGCGGAGGGGAGGGCTGGCGCTCCCTGGAAGCCCGCTTCCTGCTGGAGGAACTGGAGGCCGTCCGGGAGCACACCACGTCCCCTGCTCTCGCCTGGCTCCTCCAGCGCGGCCAGGCCTACGCGCATGAGCGATGGGAGGTCCCCCTGCAGGAGGAGCCCTGGGTCCTGGAGCGCCACGACGACATCGTGGTGCGGGGTTCCGGCAACCTCATGCACGTCTATTTCAACGTGCGCCGCGCCCCCCTGCACCTGAGCGAGATCGCGCTCCTCTACCCTCGCCTCCTGAAGAACCTGGTGGACCACCCTGGCATCGGGTTGGTCGTCGGGCGGGAGGGCGACGACGTGGTCCTCCTGGGCAAGGAGGGAAGCGTCCGCCTGGGGCGGGGGGTGCGCATCGCCCGGGGGCGCTACCCGCTCCAGGGATTGGACGACCCCCAGGAGGTGGAACGGGACCTCGTCCGTCTGGCCCGGTACCGTCAGAGCGGAGACCTCATCGTGGTGGGAGCCTGGGACGGCCAGGGGCAGGTGGTGACCTTTGAGATGCAGAAGGCCTCCCACGGTGGAGTGGGAGGCCCCCAGTGCCACCCCTTCCTCCTCGGCCCGCGGCACCTGGCCCCGGATGAGGAGGCTCTGGCCGACCCGCGCCGCCTGCATGCCTACTTCCTCGCCCTGCGAGAGGGACGCGAACCGGTATCTGAGGAACCCGCGGCCCCTCAGGAAGCGCGGGAAACCCGAGCGGCGGGGCGCCGCACTTAGCCCTCTTTCTCGCCCTCTTCGGGCTTCTGGGTCTCTTCCAGGCGCTGGATCAGGCGGTCCAGTTCCGCGTTCAGGCTGCGGAGGGCCTGGGTGATCCCTTCTTTGACCTCCTGCGCGATCTTGCCGCGGCGGGCCGACTCCAGCATCTCTTCCACCTCTTCCTGGACCTTCTGGGTGGTGGGATGCTCCCGCGCCCTTTCCACACCCTGTTCCAGTTCGGCCAGGAGTTTCTCCAGGCCGGCCTTGACCTCCTGACGGAGCCGACGGGCTTCTTCCGTCTCCCAGGCGGTCTGCGCGGCCTGGGTCAGGCGGCGCCCCAGTTCGGCCAGTTCCCGCTCCAGGTCCGGCTCACGCCCCTCTTCCTGTCCCACTTCCTGACGCTCTTCGTCCGACATCTCCGCCCTCCTCTGCCCCATGCTGCTTCAAGTATACCACAGGGACGAGGCGCGCGCTACTGCTGTGCACCCCTCCCCACAGCGCGGGGAGGGGGCCCAGGAGGTGGGGTTGGAGGGCGCACGGTCGTGCGCCCCCGCAAGGCCATGCCGCGGCGCGGGTGCAGCGTCGGGAGGGGCGATCCATGAATTGCCTCCTGCCCCGGGGACCTGAACGGCCGAAAGGGGGATCTTCTCTGTGGCCCAGCGCTCCTCCGCCCGGTTTGACATATTCTACGAGCGGTGATAGGATGTATTATGAGGAAGGCGCTGGAATCGTTTGCCCGCAGCGTTTTTCCGCTCTGAAGGCACTGTCCCCTTTCCACACCGCCTCTGTCCGACGTGATCCGTTCTGGGGGAGCCGGCTGAGTCAACTCAGGGCCAGGGAGAAGGGAAAAGTGGCCAGTTCCAAAGCGTCTACCCCGTGGCCCAGGGCCTGGCGGAACCTGTTCTGCTCCTTGGTGGGAGCCGCTGGCATGGCCTGTGTGCTCCTGTATTCCGCGGGGTGGGACCCTCGGCCCTCCATCATCCCGACTTTGCTCTTTGCCGCTCTCATCACCATCGCCTCGCGCCTGGGCCTGCGCCTGGGCGAGGCCGGCAAGGCCAGTGTCGCCCACACCCTTGTCGTCGCTTCCTTCCTGGCCCTGGGCTTCCCCGCTGCCCTCTGGGCCACCCTGCTCAGTTCCCTGGCCAACGATGCGCTCCGGACGCTCTGGCCTCTGGAGGGCGAAACCCGCCACCGCCCCCCGGACGAGGTCTTCCAGGCCCTTGCCATGAACGCCGGGATGCACCTCATCGCCCTGGTGACAGGGGCGGTCTGCTTCTCGTCCCTGGGAGGGACGCTCCCGGTCACCGGGATTGCGGCGGAGACAGCGCTCCCCCTCATGGGCCTCTTCCTCGGCTATTTCCTCGTGGACCTGGGGTATTTTATCCTCTACCAGGCCATGCGCGGCGAGGATGTGATCCCGTACGTCGGGCGACAGTTCCCCCGCATCGCCCTGGTGGAACTCCTGCCTCAGCCTCTTGCGGTCCTGATAGCCGCCGTTTATCACCAGAGGGACTGGGGCAACTTCCTCCTCCTCATGGGCGGTGGCATCGCCGGGATGATCCTGATCTACCATCTGGACCTCAGCCGGCAGCGGCTCCAGGAGCGGGTGGAGGAACTTTCCGCCCTGAACGCCATTGGGCATGAACTCAACCGCTTCCTGGATGTGGACGCCTTGCTGGAGGTTGTCTACCGGGAGGCAGGGAAGGTCCTGGACTTCCGCAACTTCTACGTGGCCCTGTACGATGAAGAAACCCGGACGATCCACTTTCCCCTGGTGTATGAAGACGGCAAGCGCCAGACCTGGCGGAGCCGACCGTTCCAGTCCGGCCTCACCGAACACGTCATCCGCACCCGCAAGCCCCTCCTGATCCACGAGGACGAACGGGTGGAGGCCGCCCATCTGGGGGTCCAGCCGGTCGGCAAACCGGCGCGCTCCTGGCTGGGGGTCCCCCTTCTGGCTGGCGACCAGGTCCTGGGGGTCCTGGCCCTACAGGACTACGAACAGGCCCATGCCTACACCGAAGCCGACGCGGCTCTCCTCTCCACCATCGCCGCCCAGGCTGCGGTGGCCATCCGCAACGCCCAACTGTACCAGCAGGCCGACGCCCAACTGGCCCACCGCGTCCAACAACTTCAGGCCGTCCTGGATTCCACCGACGAAGGCTTCCTCTTCCTGGACGCCGAGGGGACGGTCCTCATGGCCAACCCCTGCCTGCACGCGCTCTGGCACGCCGCGCCAGGGACGCTGGTGGGGCGCTCGCTCCTCTCCGACCCGGACCTCCGGCGGTGGGCTGGCCTTCCTCCATCGGCCACCCTGGACGACCTGGTCCGTCTCTCCCAGGGACAGGGGCGAGCCCTGGTAA
>JBMFPD010000060.1:0-13982 GCA_049969295.1 Anaerolineae bacterium
GGGCGCGGTCCGGGGATGGCATCCGCCCACTGCGAGGGCCACCAGCAGGAGAACCCCGGCCACGAGGCAAGGCCAACGCCCTTTCGCCGCAGGCAGGGGCTGGGAGAGGGTGTGACGTGCCATAGTGACCTGCATTATGGCAGGTTTTGGCGAGCCCGTCAACCGGGCGCTATCCCCTCAACTCCGCCGCGGGCAGCGGGTGAAAGGGAAAGGGCGCACAGCCGTGTGCCCCTACCCCCGTCGCTTTGCTCAGGCCATCGCCTTGTAAACTCGCCCATGGAGTGCCGGGACTTTCCGACCCCCTACTCGTACCGCCAGGCCAGGCCCATGTAGGTCCGGTAGGCGTCGGATGTGCCGCCCTCGTCCCAGCGGCGCAGGTAGATGCGGATCTCGTAGACCCCGGTCGTGGAAGCCATGAACTCCACCACCTCAAAGGTGTTGTCGTAGGAAGTGGAGTAGGCCACCCTCTGCCCGTCCTTGAAGATCCGCAGGTCCAGGTCCGAGGAGGGCTGGCTGGTCCGGTTGTAGGTGGTCCGGAGGGGGTTGGTGTCCCAGACCAGGGCCACGCGCACCTTCTTGCCGGCCTGCCAGCGGACGCGGTAGGCGAAGTACTTGCTGGAGCCGAAGGTGCTGTAGTAGACCGTCTTCCTGGCCCAGCCGCCCTGCTGGCGGTTGAGGATCTGGAGGGCGGCCTCGAAGTCCACGCCTCCAGCGCCGGCGCTCTCGCTCATGTGGAGGCCCTTGCCGTTGGCCCCGCGGTACGCCTCGCCCACGGGGTTGCGGGCCGAGGCCATGAGGATGGCCTTGATGACCTCGGGCCAGCCCTGAAGTTTCGGTTCCTTGCTGATCAGGTCCGCGGCCAGGGCGGCGACGACCGGCGCAGCGTACGAGGTGCCACTGCCGACCTCCCCGATCCAGGGGGCGCTGGAGCGGCTCAGGGTGGAATGGATATCCGTGCCCGGGGCCGCCACCTCTGGCTTCTCCCGGTCGCCGTGGGCAGATTTGGGGTCGCGGTAGGACGAGCAGGTGTCCTCCATGGTGTCGTCGGTCCAGGTGGCGGTGCGCTTGTGGTCAAAGTTGCCCACGGTCATCACGTTGTAGCCGAGGCCAGGGTTGGTCACGTCCCCGTCGGAGTACGGACAGCCGAACCCCGGGGCCCGGTTGCCGGCCGACTTGGTCATGAACTTGCCGTAGTTGCGGACGTAGGTGTCAATCTCCATGTCCGTGTAGTCCGGCACGCTGTTCCCGTCAGCCCCCCAACTGGAGTTGATGGCCGCCACTCCCTTGTAGCGCAGTTCCTGCCACCCCTCCACCAGACGGTCCCAATACCCGATGCACGAGCCGTGGTAGTAGAGGCTGGAGCGGAAGGCCATCCCCCGGTAGACAGGGTCGGAGGCGAGGAAGGCCCCGATGATGCCGGCCACTGCCGTGCCGTGGGAGGAGTAGCCGCACGATTCGTAGGCTTCGTTCCAGGCGAAGGTGAGGTAGGGGTTGGCGTCACGGGCCTTGGCCCCCACCTCGCTCACCCCGACCTTGACCCCGCGGCCGTTGGCCCCCTGGGGCCAGATCCTCGTCGCCCGGACCGTCCGTTTGACGGTGTTGATCTCCTCCTCCATGGCCTGGACGCTCCAGACCTGGGCGACGGCTGGGTGCTGGGCCAGGCTCAGGAGGGCGTCTTTGGGGAGGCGGGCGAGGAGGAGGGGGACATCCGGGCTCACATAGACCACCTGGAGGCCCGCGGCGAGGAGTTCCTCCACCAGGGGGCGTTCCACGGCCGCCACTTGCTCCTGGTAGGCCTGGATCCGTGCGTTCCAGAGGGCCTCCCGCGCCGCTTCCGAGAGGAAGGCCTCCTCCTGTTCGCTGGGGCGGGCCACGTCCAGGCCGTCTGGCGTGTGGAGGGCGATGGCCACCTCCACCAGGTCTGCCGGGCCCAGGGCCTGGACCTGTGCGGAAAGGGCCTCCGAGAGTTTGCCGTAGGCCTGCGCGTGGAGGTCCGCCACGAGGACCTCGGCTTCCCCCGCGGACAGGGGACGCAGGTCTCCATCCAAGGCGACGTCCAGGGCCTGTCCGGAGAGGGCGTCCCAGACCTTGGCCCAGTAGATGGGGCGGCCGTCCGGCAGGAAGGAGACGGTCTTGTGCTCCACTTCCAGGGTGTTGGCCTCCGCGCCGTACACCTGGGCTGCGGCGGCGAGGAAGGCACCGTCTTCGGGCAGGGGGCCTTCGTCCGCCCAGGCTGGCCCTGGGGTGGGGGCCAGCAGCAAGAGGAAGAGAAGGGTCCACGCCAGGAGGGGCTTCAGAAGTCCGCGCATCGGTTCACGCTCCTTTTCACTTGTCCAGGGGCCTTCGGGGAGTGCTGCCCGGAAAGGCCCGATGCCTGGCACCCCAGGGACAGGGACCCGGAGAAACGGCTTCTCTACCGCGCGGTGCTGGAAAGAATTTTTCCTGCAAGAAGTATAACATGGGAGGGGAGGTCTGTCAACGGCTGGCCTCCCCCTCCCAGGGCTGTCCCGTTTTTACAAAGGGAAGGCTACAACCGCTCTTCCCGGCGCAGAGGGCACGCCAGGAAGCAAGCCCTACGGTCTGCCGCGCCAGAAGGCCGTCAGAGTTCTGAGTCAGCCCTGTCCCCCTCCCTGCCGCAGGCAGCAGGAACCCTTTCCCTCCCTGCATGCAGGGAGGAACACGCGCGAAGAAGGCTCAGGAGCGGTGGGGGACGCCCAGGATGGAGGTAGGGCGTTCCCTCACAGGATGTGCGGCGCGAGGTGGGAACTCACGGCTGGCGCTGGCTCGGACTTCGGGGCGATGGGCTTGCCGAAGATCAGCAGGTCGTCACCGGGCCGGTAGAAATCGTGCACCACAGCCTGGTAGTGGTAGCCGCACGATTCATAGAAGCGCCGGGCTTCGGCGTAGGCTGGTGTGCCGGAAGTCTCCACCAGGATGAGCCGCCCGTCCCTCCGGGCCACTTCCTGCTCCATGCGCTCCATGAGAGCATGGCCGATGCCCTGGCCCCGTGCGGTGGGGTCCACGGCGATCCAATAGAGGTCAAAGGTGCCGGTGGTGAGGGGCGTGGGTCCAAAGCAGAGGAAGCCCAGGACCTGGGCCTCTTCCCTGCAGATCAGGAAGATATAGCCGCTCGCCTCACCCTTCTGTCGGTAGGCCTCCCACAACTCCTGCACGCAGGCCAATTCTGTCGGGGTGAAGACCCCGGCCCTGCGTGCCACATTCAGCAGCGGCTCTCCGTCTTCTTCGTTGGCCAGATGAATCGTACGCATACACGTTGTCTGCTCCCATAGCGAACTGGGCGATGCGGAGGACCATGGCCACGTAGTCGTACCCAGCGGCCGAGGCCGCCCGGAAGAACCCCGCATCCGGCGAAAGGTCGGGGTTGCAGTTCACCTCAATCACATAGGGGACCTCCGCCTCGTCCACCCGAATGTCCACCCGGGCATATCCCCGGCACCCCACGGCGTGCCACGTGGCCAGGACTGTCGCCCTGAGCCGGGCAGCCAGGCGCGGGGAGACCTTCGCCGGGCACCGCACCGGGGTGTGATGATAGGCAAAGGACCTCGGGTCCCACTTGGCCTCAAAGGATACGAGGCGCTCAAAGGGATCGCTGAAGTCGCTGAAATCCACCTCCGCCAGGGGCAGGAGTTCCGGCGGGTTGCCCCACACGGAGAGGTTGAACTCCCGCCCGGCGATGAACTGTTCCGCCAAGGCGGCCTGGCGGAAGCGCTCCACCACGTAGGCCACCCGCCGCTCCAGGGCCCGGCGGTCGTGGACCACGGCCCCCTCGTCCACCCCCAGGCTGGCATCCTCGGCCACGGGCTTGACGATGAGGGGGAAGGGGAGGTCTTCCTCCAGGCCTCGCACCTCCGCGGGGGCCCGGAAGACCCACCACGGCGGTGTGGCGACCCCGGCCTCCTGCAGGGTGGCCTTGCAGAGGGCCTTGTGGGTGCTCAGGGCCAGGGCCCGGGCGTCCGAGCCAGTGAAGCGGTACCCCATCGCCTCCAGGGCCCAGGCGATGCGCACCTCCTCGAAGAGGCGGCCATCCAGCCCCTCGCCCAGGTTGAAGACCGTCCACTCGGTCGGGGGGTAGGGGGCCAGCGCCGTCTCCACATCCAGGGTGATGGGCACCAGGACCACCCGGCAGCCGCCGCGGGCCAGGGCCTCGGCCACAGCCTCCGCGCACTTGACCACACCCTGCTCCGCCAGGATGTCCCTGGGCTCCCCCTTGACCAGTTGGACCGTGCGGTTGAAGAGGACCGCCACTTGGGGCGGCTGCGCGGGCTGTCCTGCGTTCACCGTTCCCTCCTTCCGCTCCGTCAGGTCGGGGCAAGGTCCGACAAAGGCAGTGCGTTGAAGACACCCATGCGGCGGTAGCGCCACAGGGCCTGGTGCAGGATCTCGTTGACCAGGACCGGGTAGGGCATTCCCCCTCCTCTGGCCGCCAGGACGATGTCGCTGTAGGTCGGGTTCAGGCCCGGCAGGGTGTTGATCTCCAGGAGGCAGGGCCTCCCTTCCCGGTCCAGGCGGAAGTCCACCCGGCCCACATCCACCGCGCCGATGGCCTCAAAGGCCGCCACGGCCAGCCTCTGCAGTTCCCTGGCCAGGTCGTCGGCGATGGGGGCCGGGCAGAGGTAGCGCGGTGCCAGGGGCATGTCGCCCTTGACGTGGCTGGTGTAGAGCCCCTCCGCCCCGGCGATGTGGCTCACGTCAATCTCCAGCACGGGGAAGATGTGGAACCCCTCCGGCGCGTAGAGGGGTGAAGGGGGCTCCTCCCCAGGCTGCAGGCGGTTGCCCAGGATGCCCACGGTGAACTCCCGCCCCGGCAGGAACCCCTCCACCAGCGCTGGCTGCCGGTAGGTGCGGATGACCCACCGCACCTGCTCCCGCAGAGCGGCTTCGTCCCCCACCACGGACCGCGGGGTGATCCCCATGCCCGACCCCTCCCGCACGGGCTTGACGAAGAGGGGGAACTCCAGGTCCGGCGCGAGGGGTTCATCCCCGCGGACGAAGACCTGGAAGGGGGCCGTGGGCAGGCCGTGGTCCCGCCAGACCCGTTTGGCCAGCCCCTTGTCCAGGGAGAGGGCCTGGGCCACGATGCCCGAGCCCGTGTAGGGGATGCCCAGCATCTCCAGGAGCGCGGGAACCTGGGATTCCCGCGCTTCTCCCCGCAGGCCCTCGCAGATGTTGAAACAGATGTCCGGCCGGACCTGCCGGAGGGTGTCCAGGAGGGTGGTATCCCCCTCCAGGGGGATGACCTCGTGGCCTCCCTCCCGCAGGGCCGCGGCGATCCCCTCCACCGTCTCCGTGGTGTCGTACTCGGCGAGGGCGTCCGGCGGGGCCCCGGCCGGCACGGGCACGTGGTACTTGAGGTTATAAAGGAGCGCCACGCGCAGGCCCATCGTGTCCCACTCCTCGCCCTGGTTCATGGGTGCACCGCCGGTGCGCGCTCCGGCTCCTGCCCCGCGGCCGTCCCGGAGGCGAAGAGGGCCCCCAGGTCGCTCCCGGAAGCAGGCACGCCCCGCACGTGCTCGTGGGCCCACCCCTCGGGCGCGATCTGGTCCCGCTGGCCCGCCAGGAGCCCAGCGACCCCCGCCTGGGCCTCCCTCTGGTGCTCTCGGCAGAAGGGGCACCGGCTGGGGTCGTGGGGCTGGTAGTCCGTTGGCTCCACGTAGGTGCTGATGAACCCCTCAAAATTGCGGACCACCACCCGGTGGTCGGACTGGCTGAGGAGGTAGTTGGGGCCGATGGGGACCTTCCCGCCGCCGCCCGGCGCGTCTATGACGAAGGTCGGCACCGCCAGGCCTGAGGTATGGCCGCGCAGGGCCTCCATAATCTCAATCCCCTTGGAGACCGGCGTGCGGAAATGCCCTGCCCCGTGGACCAGGTCGCACTGGTAGATGTAGTAGGGCCGCACCCGATTGCGGACGAGGGCGTGCATCAGCGCCTTCATCACGTGGGGGCAGTCGTTGATGCCAGCCAGGAGCACCGTCTGGCTGCCCAGCGGGATGCCCGCGTCGGCCAGGAGGGCCAGGGCCCGCTCCACCTCCGGCGTGAGTTCCTTAGGGTGGTTGAAGTGGATGTTCATCCACAGGGGGTGGAACTGGCGGAGCATGGCCGTCAGGTCCTCCGTGATCCGCTGGGGCAGGAAGACGGGGACCCGGGTCCCGATGCGGATGATCTCCACGTGCCGGATGGCGCGCAGTTGCCGCAGAAGGCCCTCCAGGAGGCGGGCAGGCAGGGTCAACGGGTCGCCCCCGGAAATGAGGACGTCCCGCACTTCCCGGTGCGCCTCAATGTAGGCGATCTGCTGTTTCCAGGCCCCCATGCTGAACTGCTGGTGCGGGTCGCCCACCAGGCGGCTGCGGGTGCAGAAGCGGCAGTAACTGGCGCACTGGGTGGTGACCAGCATGAGCACCCGGTCCGGGTAGCGGTGCACCAGGCCCGGCACGGGGGAGTGGGCATCTTCGGATAGCGAATCCACACGCTCAGCGGCAAAGGGGACCAGTTCCCGAGTCGTCGGAATCACCTGACGGCGGATGGGGCAGTTGGGATCGTCAGGGTCCATCAGGCTGGCGAAGTAGGGGGTAACGTCCACCCGGAAGCGGCTGCGGGCGGAGAGGCCAGCCTCCTCCTCGGGCGTGAGGCGGACCACCCGGGCGAAATCCTCCACGGTGTTGAGGCGATGGGCCAGTTGCCACCGCCAGTCCCCCCAGTCCTCCGGGGAGACGTCCTGCCATGGAGGGCGAATCCTGGGACGACCGGGCGGTTCTTCGGCCTGAGAAGCCAGAGTCTGTTCTTCAGTTGTCGTGACCATTTTCGGTCGGTTGTCGTACCTCCTTTGCGCGAAGGATGGCAAGCAAAAGATCAGGGCAACGCTTGAGGTGGCCGTGAGCCACCTGGTGGCCACACGCTCCACGCCACGGCGCTGGAGCCGGTCTCCTCCTGCACGGGGGACTCGCGGGGGAGCCCTTGGCCTGAGCGGTTAGATACCCCCAGATGTTCAAAGGCTTCCCAGCCCGTAAGCGTGGGAAGCCCCTGGTTCGCCGACATCCGTGTCGCGGTGCACGCGGGTCCGTGCAGTATGGGGTTCAATACTCGTCTTCGTCGGAGTACTCGTCGAAGTCCTCTTCCCCTTCTTCTTCCTCTTCAAACTCCTCTTCAAACTCTTCCTCTTCTTCCTCGTAGTCGTACACCCAATCCAGTTCCAGGGGCTTCAGGCTCACCACTTCCAGTTCGGCGCCGCAACTGGGGCAGGTGACCCGCATGCCCAAAGCCACCTTTCCTCGGAGGCGGATGGGTTCGTCGCAATCGGGGCAGTACGCTGTCGGTGCGGTCATCCTCAATCCCTTCCTGAAAAGGCTCTTTGGAGGTGGACGCAGCGCAGCAACCGCTACAAGTATAACACCCGGCCTGTAAGATGTCAAGTTTTTTCGCGCTGCGGACCACGCCTCCCGCGGTCACCTGCGGGAAGCACCGCCTCGCTTTGGGCCGTTTGCCGCCGCCCCAATTCCCGCCGCCAGTGGACCTCGGGGCGGTGGCGGTTGCGCCACCGCCAGAGGAGGCCCACCGGGTAGCCTCCCATCTTGGCCAGGTCCCCCGCCACCCGGATGACTGGCACCCAGGCCACCGCCTGCCCCTTTTCCTTCAAGGGCCGGCCCCGGAGCATCGGCCGGAGGCGGCGGTAGGGCGTCCACAGGTAGGCCCCGGCCCCGGCCAGGAGCAGCAGCCACCAGGCTGGGTGGTGCAGGGCCCCCAGGAGGAACAGGGCTGGGCCGGCGACCAGGTAGGTGGCGTACCGGATGAGATGCCGCCGGAGCCACAAGTTCGCCTTGCCGTCGCCGCGGGCGTACTGCCAGTACTGCCGCCAGAACGCCCGCAGGCTCCCACGGGGCCGGAAGTAGGCCACCGCCTCGGGCACGAAGGGGAAAGGACCGTAGAGGGCCCGCAGCCGGAAGTCAAAGATGAGGTCCTCGCAGAAGTCCAGCCACTCCGGATAGCCCCCGGCCGCTGCCCACGCCGCCTTGCGGAAGGCCACGGAGCGGCTGGATGGCAGGAAGGAGGCCGGGCGGATCTCCCGCGCCTCCGGGAGGACAGTGGCTCCCATCGCCACCTCAAAGACCGTCTGAGGGACGGGGACGATGAAGCCGCTCACCACCTGCACAGCGGGGTCGGCGAAGGGCTCCACCAGCCGTTCCAGCCAGTCCGGGGCGAGGCGCACCCCCGCATCGGTGGAGGCGATGACCTCGCCGGTAGCCGCGGCGATGGCCAGGTTCCGCCCGCGGGAGATGTTGGCCCCTGGCTCCACCAGCACCCGGAGGGGCAGCCGGTCCGCATAGGCCAGGATCTGCGCGACCGTGTCGTCCTGGGAGCCTCCATCCACGATGACGACCTCGTCCGGGGGGCGCGTCTGCGCGGCCAGGGAGTCCAGAAGGCCCCGGATGGTCTGCCCTTCATTTTTGACCGTGGCGATGACGGACACACGCATCGCCTGGACGCCCTCCCTGGTCCAACGTGGCACGGAACTTGCAGCCACATCCCAGTGAGGCGCGACCTGGGGCTGATGGTCCCGGGGGCTGCATGGGGTGGTTCGGCCACCTCCGCGCAAAGGTGCGATGCCCTAGAACACATTGGTCCCACACCAAGCCAAGGACCGGGGAAATCCGTCAACGCCAACCAGCAACGCCATGGCTTTCAGCCGCACCTGGTGCGGTTGAAAGGTCGGATCACCCCAGTACCACGGTTCCAGGTCGCCCTCTTTCCCTCGCTGGTTCGGAGGTCACCCCGAAGGGCACGAAAGGTCCTAGAACCTCAAGCCCTCCGCGGTTCCTCCTGAAAAGGCACGAGCGTGAGGTGAGGCATGACTGCCCGGCTTGCCAACCGCTCCGATTTGGGGTATAGTACCTGTGGCGGCCGGACCGCCCCAGGTCCCTAGAGCAAGGATGTGAACCATGAAAGGCTCCAAAGGGCGCTGGATCAGCCTGATCGTCGTGCTGGTGCTGGTGAACTACCTGGTCATCAGCAGCCTGGCCAACCTGGTGGCCCGGGGCAGCCTGGCCACCTCGGCCACGCCAACCCGCACCCCCAAGCCCACCTTCACGCCGGATCTGGGGGCCTTCTCCCTGGTGACCGCCACGCCAACGCCACGGCCGCCCACCCCCACGCCCACCTCCGTGGGCCTCTCCACCCCCACACCGGAGCCCACACCTGCCCCCACGGCCACCCCTGTCCTCACCGCCCACGTGGTCCAGGCCGGGGAGACCCTCCTGGACATCGCCATCCGCTACGGCGTGACGCAGGACGCGCTTCTGAAGGCCAACAACCTGGGGAGCCCGGACCTCATCTACGCCGGCCAGACGCTGCTCATCCCCGTTTCCCCCTCGCCCACGCCCACCGCCGCTGCGCCAGAGGCCGGCACGCCAGCCCCATCCCCCACGGCCGTCGTGCACATCGTACGGCCGGGCGACACGCTGGTGGGTATCTCCTACCTGTACCGGGCCGACCTGCGGGAGATCCGGCGGGTCAACAACCTCCAGGGGGACACCATCTACGTGGGCCAGAGGCTGACCATCCCCAACCCTGGCGTCGTGCCCGGGAGCGGGCCCACGCCCACCCCTGCCAGGGGGCGCCAGCACGTGGTCCGGGCCGGCGAAACCCTTTCCAGCATCGCCTGGCAGTACGGGGTGACGGTGGAAGCGATCCTGGCCGCCAATGGCCTGCAGGACCCCAACTGGATCTACGCCGGCCAGGTCCTCCTCATCCCCGAGCCCTGAGCCCGGGGACGCGCGTCACCAGGTCTTGCTGATCCCCATCTGGTAGGCCAGCCAGCGCCACAAAGCGCGGATAGGTCCCCCACCCCTGGGGGCTGCCTGCAGTTCCTTGCGGCGGGCCTCCACCGCGGCCAGCAGGCGTTCGGGCTTGCCCCGGAACGCATCCCAGGGGATCTCCCCCCGGGCGATGCCGCTCAGGGTGCGGTAGAGGACGTCGTTCACCGGGGTGGGCACGCCCGCCTGCTTCCCATAACTGGAGACGGCCCCGTTCATCACCTCCACTTCCAGGCGCTTCTTGCCCCGCATCAGGTCCTGCTGGATGGCCGGGACCTTGGCCCCTCGCCCCCGGGCCACCAGGCGCAGGACGATGGGCTGGGCCAGCCACGCCGGCAGGACCTCGGCCAGGAAGACGAAGAGGTGCGTAGGGTAACTGGGCAGGGGGATGGGGCGGATGCCCAACCGCCGCATCACGGCGATGGCTTCCTGCAGGGATTCCAGGGTCAGGGCCACGAGACGGCGGTCCCGGTACATCTGGGGAGGCGTCCAGTCCAGGATGGCCGACTGGGCCCCGCCCACGAGGTTCAGGAGGAGTTTGGACCACCGCACTGACCTGTGGTCGTCGTGGGTGCGCACGTCCTGGAAGCCGGCCTCCCGGAAGAGCGCGGCCACTTCCTCCACGGGCTGGCCCGGGGCAGTGGGGGCCAGCACCACGCCCCCTCTGGGGCTGTCCATGCGGACGAGGGCCGGCTCCACCTGGGTCATGGCCCGTGTGGCGCAGAGGCACAGGGCCGCGCCGCGCCACAGTTTCTCCGAGACCATCTCCTCCACGCCCACGCCGTTCTGGATGAGGACCAGGGGCCAGCGGAAGCGGATGCCCAGGCGGCTCAGTTCCTCCACCGCGGCATCCACGTCGTAGGCCTTCATGGTCAGGGCCACCAGGTCAAAGGACCGCTCCTGGAGGGCGGCGAGATCGGTGACGGCCTGCACTTCCCGCACGAAGGAGGGGGTCTCGCCTTCCCCCGCCTCCACCAGCCCCAGGCCCCGCTCCTGCACGGCCTGGACGTAGCGGGGCCGGCCCACGGCGGTCACCTGGTGCCCCGCCCGCGCAAAACGGTAGGCAAGCCAGGTTCCCACGGCGCCGGCCCCCACGATAAGCACCCGAACCGAAGTTGTAGATGTCATCTCCTCTCCTGGAAAGAGGCCCCTCGTCCCATCACTGGTGGATTCTCACCAGCGTGCCCACGGGGGCCCAGTTGTAGAGCCACTCCGCGTCGGACGTCCGCAGGTTGACGCAGCCGTGGCTCATGGGTTGGCCGAAGTTGTTGTGCCAGTAGGTGCCGTGCAGGGCGTAGCCCCGGTAGAAATACATGATGTACGGCACGTTCGGCAGGTAATATCCCGGCCCGCTCATGGGGGCCGAGCGGTACTTGGCGTAGATGCGGAACTCCCCTGTGACGGTGGGAGTCCTGGGCAGGCCCGTGGAGATCACAGCCGAGAAGACAGGTGTCCCCCCGGCGTAGGCCGTCAGGGTCTGGGACGATAGATCTACCTCAATCCACTTCTCACCCGGCGTGTCGGCCGCCGCCAACTGGCCCGTGGCTTGTGCGGCCTGGGCAGCGGCCAGGGGCTCCTGGGCACCCGGGATGCGCAGTTGCTGCCCCACGTAGATGACGTTCGCGCTGCGCAGGCCGTTGGCCTGGACCAGCCGGTCCACCGTCACGCCGTAGCGCCAGGCGATGTCCGCCAGGGTCTCCCCTGGCTGCACCACGTGCACCGCGCCTCCCGGGGCCGTCGCTGCCTGCGCCGGGGCCTGCTGCGCCCCTGCCGCGCCCGGCAGGGCCAGTTGCTGTCCCACGTACACCCAGCTGAGGACGCTCAGGTTGTTGGCCCGGGCCAGGTCCCACACGCTCAGCCCGTAGCGGGCGGCGATGCTGGACAGGCTCTCGCCCGGCTGGACCACATGCACGCCCCCCGAAGGGGTGGCCGCCACCTGGACTGTCCCAGCCTGGGCCGCTCCCGGCACCACCAGGCGCTGTCCCACGTAGATCCAGTGGCTGGAGGGCAGCCCGTTGGCCTGCACCAACTGGTCCACTGTCACGCCGTAGCGCCAGGCGATGCCCGCCAGCGTCTCCCCGCGCTGGACCACGTGCACGCCGCCTGTGGTGCCTGCCGCCGACGCGGCTCCCACGGCAGGGACCTGCAGGGTCTGCCCCGCATAGACCCACGAGCGGGTGGTCAGGCCGTTGGCGCGGGCCAGGTCCACCAGGTTTACGCCGTAACGCATGGCGATGGACGAGAGCGATTCCCCGGGCTGGACCACATGGGTCACCGGGCCCTGGTCCGGGGGCGCGGCCATCGCCCCAAGGGGGACCGCGAGGGACATCACAGCGGTCAGCAGAAGGAGAGCCGTTCGCTTCATGGTGCGCCTATCCTCCCCGCTCAGGAGGCCCGCCTGGAGAAGGGGCCTTCCGGTTCAATCCACCGCGAGACGGATTCCTGGGCGGCCCTGGCGAGGACTCCCCAGAGGCCACCCCATGACCGGGGGCTTGCAAGGGGCTGCAGTCCTCTAAGTCCTCTATTATGTATAGTATACCCCATCTCCAGGCGTTTGGCAACTCACGCCTTCTGGGAAGGGCGGCCGACGGCTGGCCGCTGCGCCCTCTGGCTGGATCTCCCAGAGTTGACATCACCGGACCTCCAGGGGAGATGCGCTCCTGGGAGCCTTGGAAGGCGGGCACTTCTGGGGCGGCTGGAGGTCGGGTCAGGCCGGGCGGTGCAGGGGCAGGCATTCGGGGGCATAGGGGATGACCGCCACCCGCGCCCCCGGCCCAGCCTGGCGCAGGGCCGCGTCCACCGCCTCCTGCACCGTGGGGAAGGGCACGAAGCGGATCGCCCGGGCCACCTCCTCCGAGATGCCGTCGGAGACGATCCAGACCTGGGCCCGCTCCTTCACCTGGGCCCAGGCCAGGGCCAGGCCCGCCCCCACCAGGTCCTCCACCTCGCCTGCCTCCACCCGGCGGACCAGGTCCTCGCTGGAGAGGCCGGCCAGGTCCACCATCTCCGGGTGGGTGACGGCCAGGCCCTCCGGGCAGGGGGTGACGACGACGATGATGCCCCCCTCCCGCACCACGAGGTCGGCCGGGTAGAGGGTCTTGTGGGCCTGCCAGAACTCAATGTCCGCCGGGTAGGAGCCGGCGACCACCACGTCGGCCTGGGCCCGGAAAGGCACCCCGTAGATGGCATCGGCTTCGGCCGCGGCTGCGGCCAGCACCGCCCGGGGCGCGCCGTAGAAGGCCCGCACCAGGTCGCCGTGGCGGGTGAGGACGCAGTTCAGGCAGACCTGCATCCCCGCGGCCTCGGCCACGGCATCCATCTCCTCCCGGATGGGGTTCCGGAGGATGCCCAGGTAGGAACGCCTTGTGCGGGCGCTCGCGAAGTGGGTGGCGCCGGTCGTGGCCGCGCCGGAGACGCCAGGCTGGATGATCTTGCTGCCGCCGGAGTAGCCAGCGATGTGGTGGGGGAAGACCGAGCCCACGCCGATGACCAGGTCGGCCTCCACCACGTGGCGGTTGAGGTGGATGGGTGTGCCGCCCAGCGTGGGGCCCAGGTCCACGAGTTCCCCGGGCTCCCAGTGAGCGTGGTTCAGGACTGGGACCCGTCCCCAGACCTCCTCCCCGACCCGGGCCCGCAGTTCTCCTTCGGTCATGGCCCTGTGGGTCCCCAACGCCACCAGGACCTTCACCTGTTCCTCCCGGAGGCCGCCCTGGGCCAGTCGCTCCAGGAGCAGGGGCAGGATGAAGCGCACGGGGGTCAGGCGGGTCAGGTCGTCCACCACGATGGTGACGGAGCGCTTGCCGCGGGCAAGTTCGCCCAACGGGGGTGCGTCCAGAGGGGCATCCAGGGCCTCGGTGAGGGTGGCGAGGGGGTCCGGGGCCGGCGGCACCTCGCGCGGGAGGAGGACCTCCACGGGATGGGCGTATGGCACACGGAACGTCACTCTTCGGTCGCCATAGGGCAACGTCAGTTCATGGTCCTGCATCCTTTTCGTCTCCCCCCAGGGCTGTGCGGAGCCCACAGAGGGATTGTACCATGTCTGCGCCCCTGGCGCAAGGCCCGTTTGTTGGTAGCTGATGACCTTGTGGTCCCATGCCGCGAGGTGAACCTCACCCTACCCCCGCCGCCTTCGGCGGCACCCCCTTCCTTCCCCGCATC
>JBMFPD010000061.1:0-13944 GCA_049969295.1 Anaerolineae bacterium
GCCGGCTGGCTGGAGCCCCTGGACACCCACTTCCCCCAGGTCAGCGAGTACGTCAAGGAGATGGCCCCCTACGCCGTCCAGGGCATGACCTACAACGGGCACATCTACGGCCTGCCTTACTACGCCGACACCATCATCTTCGTCTACAACGAAGAGCATCTCCAGAAGGCAGGCTTTGACAAGCCCCCGGCCACCTGGGAGGAACTGACCGAGCAGGCCAAGGTGATCAAGCAGAAGGGGATCTGCGAATACCCCCTGATCCTGGCCTTCTCGCAGAAGGAGGGTGCCTCCATTGAGGCCTTCATCGCCATGGTCTACTCGCGGGCCGATGGTCCGGGGGCCCTGTTTGACGCGAACAACAACCCCACCTTCAACAAGGAAGGCGGACCGGCCCACCAGACCGTGGAGTGGCTGGCCCAGGCCCTGAAGGACGGCATCCTGGATCCGGCCAGCCTGCAGACGGCCGAAATCGACCAGGTCAAGAGCATGCAGGCCGGCGCCCACACCTACACCCTGTTCCCGTCCTACAACCTGGCGGAACTGAACAAGCCGGCCAGTTCCGACTACGCCGGCAAGTTCAAGATGGCCCTCATGCCGGGCAAGAGCCATGCCACCAACGGCTACGTCCGGTTCTACGCCATGAGCAGCCAGGTGCCCAAGCGGGGGCAGGCCGCCCTGGATGCCGCCTGGAAGTTCCTGGAGTACTTCGGCGGCAAGACCGACGGCGAGTACAAGGTGGTCAAGCGCTGGGCCGTGGAGAACGGACTGGGCTTCGCCCAGATGCCGCTCTTCAACGACCCGGACGTCCAGAAGGCCTTCAACGCCTGGGGCGATGTCAACCTCCTCCAGGAACAGGCCAAACTGGCCCGCTCCAAAGAAGGCCTGACGCCCTTCTTCGGCTCCTGGGACGTCTTCGCCCGTGCCGAACTGCACAAGGCCTACCTGGGGCAGATCTCGGCCATGGAAGCCCTGAACAACATGGCCGCCAAGTGGAACGAACTGAAGGGCCAGTAACCCCGTCGGTCTGACCCCATTCCTCTCCGGTGAGGGCAACGGGCCGGACCTCCCGTTGCCCTCACCTCAATCGCCAGAAGGAGGTGTATCGTGAGCCGAGCCGGTGCCAGCGTGGAAAGGCTCAGGCGAAGGTACCTGGGGGAGAAGGTCTATCCCTACCTCTCCATCCTGCCTGCGCTCCTGGCCATCGCCCTGTTCACCATTTACCCCATCCTCTACGCCGCGCGCATCAGCGTCTACCGGTACATCCTGACCCGGCCCAAGGACCACCCCTTCGTTGGCCTGCAGAACTTCCGCGAGGTGGTCACCAGTTACTACTTCCACAACTCCCTCCGGGTCACGGCGATCTACACGGTGGCTGTCCTGGTCGTCCTCCTCATCTTCGGCTTCCTGGTCGCGCTGCTCCTCAACTCCAGGGCCCGCCTGGCTGGCCTCCTGCGTATCTTCATCCTGTGGCCGTGGGCCATCCCGGCTGCAGTGAGCGGCCTCCTGTGGAAGTGGCTCCTCAACGCTGACTTCGGGGCCCTCAACGGCCTCCTCTACTCGTTCGGGCTCATCACTCAGTACATCCCCTTCCTGGCCAACCCCACCCTGGCCAAGGTCAGCCTGGTGATGGCCCACGTGTGGAAGGAAACCCCTCTGGTGGCCATCTTCTTCCTGGCCGGCCTCCAACTGATCCCCAACGAACTGTACGAGGCGGCCAGGATTGACGGGGGAGGGGCCTGGAGCACCCTGCGGCACATCACCTTGCCTCTCCTGCGCCCCACCATCCTGGTGGTCACCGTCTACGAGACCATGATCGCCATCCTGACCTTTGACGAGATCTACGTCCTCACCGGGGGCGGGCCGGGCGACGCCACCGCGCTCATCAGTTGGTTCGCCTACGCGGAGATCTTCAAGTCGCTCAACCTGGGCCACGGGATCGCCCTTTCCCTCATCATCGCCGCCATTACCCTGGTCCTGGTGCTCCTGTACCTGCGGGTGTTGAAGCCGGAGGAGATCTACTCGTGAGGGAGGCTGAAGGCGGGCTGGAAGGACCCTGGCGGCAGGAGAGGGTTCTGGCTCAGGAGGCAGGCGGTATCCAGCCCTGCCCCACGCATACAGGGAGGGTTGCAGGATGAAAGTGCTGACGGGGAAGAGGGTGAACGGCTTCTTGGTCAACTTGGCCGCGCTGCTGGTGATCCTCTACGTGGTGGGGCCTTTCCTGTGGGTGGCCATCGCCAGTTTCCAGGGGGAGAACGAACTGCTGCGCAAGCCGCCCAGCTTCATCCCCCAGAACCCCACCCTGGATAACTACAACTACGTCTTCACGGGCAAGATCCCCACCGCCTACGAGGTGAAGGGGCAACTGCGCAGCCGCATCTCCCAGGAGGCGCGGCTCATCGCCCCGGCCCTCAAGAACAGTTTCATCGTCGCGCTGGTGGTGGCAGCCGTCAACCTCTCCCTGGGCTCCCTGGCGGCCTACACCTTTGCCCGGCTGCGCTTCCGCCTCAAAACGCTCTCCTACAACTTCATCCTGGGGAGCCGCCTCGTGCCGGCCATGGCCGTGGCCATTCCCTACTACGTCATCGTGCAGACCTTGGGCCTTCTGGACACCTACTGGTCCATGGTCCTGGTCTACATGGCCCTGACCCTGCCCTTCACCATCTGGTTCCTGACCCTGTACATCACCAACGTCCCGCGGGAGATGGAGGAAGCCGCCCTGATTGACGGCTGCACCCGTTTCGGGGCCCTGACCCGGGTGGTGGTGCCCATGGCCCTCCCCGGCCTGGTGGCCGCTGCCGCCTTTTCCTTCATGTCTTCGTACAACGAGTTCCTCTTCGCCCGCTTCCTGACCCAGTCCATCAAGTCCCAGACCGGCCCCGTGATCATCGCATCGGTGGCCGGCAACCCGGACGCCAGTTATTCTCTGATCTCGGTATGCGTGACGCTCGCCCTTATCCCACCTCTTATCCTGGCGCTCGTGCTGCGCCGCTGGCTCACCGAGGGCCTGTCGGCTTCGGTGACCTACCGCTGAGAGGCCTGACAGAGGCTTGAGACTGGGAGGGTGTGTATCCATGGCCCAACGCGCGCACGGTACAGGCAAAGTCAAGGCCTACGAAGGCACGCTGACCCTGCCGACCTACGCCATCCGGGGGCAGAACCCCAACCCGGTGTTCCGGTCCCAGTACGGCGTGGCCCACATCTACCCCTACACCCTGCTGGACGACATCGCCCCCACCCCCACCGAGAAAGTCTACCGTACCCTCAACCTGGAGAACGAGTACCTGCGGGTGACCGTCCTGCCGGACCTGGGGGGCAGGGTGTATTCTGTGTACGATAAGGTCTCCGGGCGGGAGGTCTTCTACAAGAACGCGGTGGTCAAGTTCGCCCCCTTGGCCATCCGGGGGGCGTTCTTCTCCGGCGGCGTGGAGTTCAGTTTCCCGGTGGCCCACGCGCCCACCACGGCCGACCCCGTGAACTGGGCCCTGCGGGAGAACCCCGATGGGAGCGCCACCATCTCCTTCGGCGGGCTGGAGCACATCTCCCGCATGCGCTGGACCATCTCCCTTACCCTCTACCCAGGACGGTGCGCGCTGGCCCAGGACGTGCAACTCCAGAACCCCTCGCCCCTGCCGGGCCGGTACCATTACTGGACCAACGCGTCCCTGCTCGCGGACGACCAGACCGAGTTCGTCTATCCCCTGCACCGGGTCCGTTCCTATGAATTTGCCGGCACAGCCTCCTGGCCCAGCGCCCGCATTGACCTCATCACCCAGGACCCGGGCCTGCCGGGCATGGAAGGCGTGCCCAAGTGGCCGGCCCACCTCCTCCACGAGCCCGTCAACTTCCGCTGGCAGAAGAACATGCTGGCCCAGGTCTCCATCTTCGGGCGGCAGGTGGAATGGGATTTCTTCGGGGCCTGGCAGCATGGCGCAAACCACGGCTACGCCCACGTGGCCAACCACCGCGATGTGGCGGGGATGAAACTGTGGTCCTGGGGCAACGCTGGCGTGGGCATCATGAACCAGGCCGCCCTCACGGACGACGGCTCCCTCTACGCCGAGACCCAGTGCGGCGCCATGGAGACCCAACTGGACTTTGACTTCCTGCCTCCTGGCGCGGTCCGGCGGTGGCGGGAGTGGTGGATCCCCCTCCGCGGCATGGGCGGCCTGAGCTGCGCCAGCGCGGAGGTCGGGGCGCGGCTGGCCCTCGCCCCAGGGGACAAAGAGGGGTGGGTGGACCTCACCGTGGGCCTTTGCCCCGCCCGTCCCCTGGATGGGGCGCGGGTGGTCCTCTCCGTCGGTGGGAAGGTCCTCCTGGACCGGGAGGTCGCCCTTGCACCGGATGCGCCCTGGCTCCACACCGAGCCCGTGGAGGCCCAGGTCCTGGCCGACCGCCCCATCACCCTGCAGGTGCTGGAGGGCGAGGGGCGCGCCCTCCTGGACTACACCTTCACCCGGGACGCCGACCCGGTGGAGCCCTTCATGCCCCAGAGGGAAGGGCAGCCGACAACGGCCGAGGAGTTCTACCGCGCCGGCCTGCGGCACGAGAATTTTGACAACCGGGAGGAGGCCCGCCAGGCCTACCGCCAGGCTCTGGCCCTGGACCCCGGGCACGGGGGCGCACACCTGCGGCTGGGCCTCATGCTCCTGCGGGCCGGGGAGTTCGGGAAGGCCGAGGAGCACCTCTACTGGGCAGCCACAGCAGGTGTACCGGAGGCCCGTTACTACCTGGGAGTGCTGCGGCTCTATCAGGACAAGCCCCAGGAGGCAGCCTCGCACTTCCAGGCGGTCCCGGCCGGCACCCCTGTCTCGGCGGCGGCCCGATGTGGTCTGGGGCGTGTGGCCCTGGGCCAGGGCCGCTGGTCCGAAGCGGTCCAGCACCTGGAGCAGGCCTGCCGTGAAGACCCGCATTCCCTTCCCGCCCGTATGCTCCTTTCGGTAGCCCTGCGGCGGGCCGGCCAGGAGGAGCGGGCGCGCCAGGAACTGGCTGCGGTCCTCCGGGAGGACCCCCTGTGCCACCCCGCGCTGCGCGAGATGGGCCTCTCCCTGGGGGAGGAAGGGGCCCCTTACCTGGCTACCCTGCGCCGCCTCCTGGCCGACGACCAGCAGTACTTCCTGGACCTGGCCTGCTTCTACCTGGAGGCTGGTCTCCCCCAGGATGCCCTGGCCATCCTGGAAGAGGCTGCTCAGGAGTGGAACTACCCCCTGGTCCACTACCTCGCCGGGGAGGTCTGCCGGCGCTTGGGCCGGGCGGACGAAGGCCGGGCCTGGCTCGTCAGGGGAAACCAGGCACCGCCGGATTTCGTCTTCCCCAGCCGGCTGGAGGAGGTGCTCTGCCTGGAGCAGGTGCTGGCTGCGGATCCCGCCAACGCCAGGGCCAGGTATTACCTGGGCAACTTCTGCTACGCCCATGAGCGCTTTGAGGAGGCCATCCGTCTGTGGGAGGAAGCCGCCGAAGGGGGGCTGGGGGACTTTGACGTCCTCCACCGCAACCTGGGCCTGGCCTACTGGGAACGGCGCAAGGATCTCGCCCGGGCCACCGCCTCCCTGGAGAAGGCTCTGGCCTGCAACCCCCGGAACCAGGACCTCTACCTGCACCTGGACGACCTCTACAAGGCCCAGGGCCTGAGGGCACAGCGGGAGGTCCTGCTGGAGAAGACGCAGGCCCTTCCAGAACCCCGCGATGACGTGCACAAGCGGATGGTGATGGCCCTCGTGGACCTGGGCCGCTACGAAGAGGCCATCCGCATGCTCACCGAAGAGCAGTTCGTCCCCTCCGAGATGGACCAGAGTTTCCGCCTGGCGTATGTGGGGGCCTACCTCCAGCGGGCCCGGGCCCATGAGGAGGCTGGCCGCCTGGAAGAGGCCATCGCGGACTACCGCCGCGCCCTGGAGTACCCCCAGAACGTTGGCGTGGGCCGCCCCGTCCTCACGGGCGACGCCGAAATCCTCTACCGCCTGGGGTGCGCCTATGAGCGCCTGGGGCGCTTCTCGGAGGCCATCGGCGCCTGGAAGGAAGCGGCCAGGGAACACCACCCCCACGGCAGCGCCCTCTTCCCCTTCGTGCAGATGGCTCTGGACAAACTCAACCGCTACAGCGAACTGGGGTTCTGTTAACGCATATCCCTGCCTGGGCGGTGGACCGTTCCTGACACACCATCTTTTGAGGAGATTGCGCCATGAAAGTCCTGTACACTGGAGACGCTTCGGCCAACCTGGGTCCTATCTTCGTCGCCTCCCCTTTCAACGTGGAGGTGAAGGGGTTCTCCTCCCACGTCTGGGGACAGCCCCTCATTGACGCCCTCCAGGCCGAGGGGGACATTGAGGTCACCCACATGACCCCCCACGTGGCCATCGCCCAGTTCCCCCGCACGGTGGAGGACCTCTCTCAGTACGATGTGCTCATCATCAGCGACTGCGAGTGCGAGGTGCTGGCCCTCTACCCCTTCTGGATCCCCGGCACGCCCCTCCCCCGCACCAACCGCCTGAAGGCCATCCGGGAGTACACACGGCAGGGCGGCGGCCTGCTCATGGTGGGCGGCTGGACCTCTTTCAGCGGCCGCTTCGGCCACGGTGGCTACTACGACACCCCGGTGGAGGAGGCCCTGCCGGTCACCTGTCTCAAGGGCATGGACGACCGCGTGGAGACGCCTGAGGGCTCCCGGGTCAGGGTCCTGAAGCCGGAACACCCGGTCGTGGCCGGCATCCCGTGGGATGAGTGCCCGGTCTTTGAGGGGTTCAACCGGATCATCCCCAAGGAAGGGGCGGAAGTCCTGGCCAACATTGACGACGGCGAGAACCAGTACCCCCTCATCGTCACCTGGACTTTCGGGAAGGGGCGGGCCATGGCCTTTGCCAGCGACTGCTCCCCCCACTGGGCCGCCTACTTCCAGCCCTGGGCCTACTACGGCCAGTTCTGGCGGCAGGCCGTCCGCTGGCTGGCGAAGAAACTGTAACGAGGCGCACCCGCCATGGCAGAACAACTCCCCTTCGCCGTCATCGGCGCGGGCTTCATGGGGCGCAACCTGGCCCTTGTGGGGGCCGCGCTCCCCTACGCCCGCTGCGTCGGTGTCGCCGACCCGGACGAAGGCCGGGCCCGGGACCTGGCCGAGGCATGCCACGCCCCTGCCTACCGGGACTACGAGACGATGCTCGCCCGGGAGCGGCCTGTGGCCGTCCTCGTGGCCACGCCGGAGACACACCACCGGGAGCCCGCGGTCGCCGCGGCCCAGGCCGGCTGTCACCTCCTGGTGGAGAAGCCCCTGGCCACCACCCTGGAGGACGCCGATGCCATCCTGAAGGCCTGCAACCAGGCCGGCGTAAAACTGATGACCGGCTACATCCTCCGCTTTGAGCCGGCCTACGCCCTGATCCAGGCCGCCGTGGCCGAGGGGAGCATCGGCCAGTTCCTCTCCGCCTACGCCCGCCGCAACGCAGGCATCCGGGAGGCCCGCCGCCTGGGCGGACGGTGCTCCGTCCTCACCTACCTGGCCGTCCACGACATAGACCAGATCCTCTGGTACCACCCGGTGCCCGTCGCGCGCGTCTGGGCCCGGGGCCTGCGCGGCCGGGTCTGGCAGGAACTAGGCGTCCACGACTACACCTGGACCCAGATGGAGTTCGCCGATGGCGCCTTGGGCGTGGTGGAGTCGGGCTGGGGCCTGCCGGAAGCCTGGGCCTCCTGGCAACGGCCCCAGAATTGGGGCGGCTTCGGCGATGTCCAGATGAACGTCCTGGGCACCGAGGGGGTGCTTAACTTGAACCTTACCCCCATGGACCTGCGGGGCTGCGACCAGGAAGGCTGGAAGTTCCCGGACACCCGCCACTGGCCCCGGGTGCACGGGCAACTGGCCGGGGCCGTGAAGGGGGAGGTGGAACACTTCTTCGCCTGCATCCTGAAGGACCGGGACCCCCTGGTCACCGGCCTGGACGGGCGGCGGTCCCTGGAGGTCGCGCTGGCTGCCCAGCGCTCCATAGAGCTGGACGCGCCAGTCCCGCTCCCCCTCCAGGTGTAGCGGCTCTGGTCGGCGCGCCCGCCCCAGCAACCGCACCGGAGAGCGGACTTCATGGCAGGACAAGGGACACATACCCAGCGCGAAATCCTCGGGCAGACCGTCGCCTGGCGCGCTGCCCTGGCGGAACTGCGGGCCCGGACCGACGCCCTGCGCGCCTTCTGGGCGGAGGGGCGGTTCTCCGACGCTGTCCTGGTCGGCTGCGGCTCCACCTACTACCTCGCCCTGGCCCTCGCCCCCCTCGTCCAAAGCCTCCTCCCGGTGCGCTCGGCGCGGGTCGCCCCGGCCTCGGAACTCCTCCTGTTCCCGGAGACGGTGGTCCCCCGGGAAGGCAGGCCGGTGCTGGTGGCCATCTCCCGCTCCGGCCGGACCACCGAGACCGTGCGCGCCGCCCGCGCCTTCCGGGAGAGGACCGGGGCTCCCGTGTGGGCCATCTCCTGCGACGAAGCAAGCCCCCTGGCTCAGGAAAGCGATCTGGCCCTGGTGGCCTCCGAGGGGAAAGAGGAAAGCATCGTGCAGACCCGCTCCTTCACCAGCATGCTCCTCCTGGCCCAGGCCAGCGTGTGGCTCCTGGCCCACGGGGACCCCCCTGCCGATGCGCTCCCAGCCGCGGGAGCCCGCCTCCTGAGCGAATTCCAGGGCCTGGCCCGGGGCCTGGGCGAGGACCTCGCCTTGCAGCGCTTCTTCTTCCTGGGGTCGGGTCCGCAGTACGGCCTGGCCTGTGAGGCAGCCCTCAAAATGAAGGAGATGTCCCTCTCCCATGCCGAGGCGTTCCATTTCATGGAGTTCCGCCACGGCCCCATGTCCCTGGTGGATGAGGCAACCCTGGTCGTGGGCCTCCTGTCGGAGACAGCGTGGGAGTACGAGGTGGAGGTCCTCCGGGAGATGCAGGCCCTGGGCGCCCGCGTCCTGGCCCTGGCCGAGGGGCCGGAGCGAGGGCCTCTCCCGGCCGATCACCGCGTCTTCTTCGCCTCCGGCGTGCCGGAGCCCCTGCGGGGAGCCCTCTACGTGCCGCTCCTCCAGTGGATGGCCTGCTGCCGCGCCCTCCGCAAGGGCCTGGACCCCGACGTGCCCAAGCACCTGAGCGCCGTGGTCGTGCTCTGAGGGAGGAGGCCCCATGTCCCCAACCGTCGCTTCTGGCGGGATTGACTTCCACACCCACCCCGTGCTGGTGCGGGAGATGGTCCAGCGCCACCCGGAACTGGAGCGCGCCGCACGGGAGGTGTTCCACATCGGCAACGTCTTCCAGCCGCTGGAGACCTTCCTCCTGGAACTGGACGTGGCTGGCCTGGAGCAGGCGGTCCTCCTGCCCATAGACTGCACCACAACCCGCGGCATGCCCATCTACACCAACGAGCAGGTCGCCGAACTGTGCGCCATGAGCGACCGCTTTATCGGCTTCGCCAGCGTAGATCCCCACGACCCGCAGCACGTGCAGGCCCTGGAGCGGGCCGTGGGCGACCTGGGCCTGCGGGGGTTGAAACTTGCGCCGGGGCTGCAGGGTTTCCGTCCGGACGACCGCGCCCTCTACCCCCTCTACGCTAAGGCCCAGGACCTGGGCATCCCAGTCCTCTTCCACGCCGGCATGACCTGGGAGCCCGGCGTCCGGGTGGGAGCGGGGCATCCCCTGGCCTTTGAGGAGGTGGCCCGCGACTTCCCGGCCCTGAAGATCGTGCTGGCCCACCTGGCCTGGCCCTGGGTGCTGGAGGCCGTCGCCCTGGCCCTCAAGTACCCCAACGTCTTCCTGGACACTTCGGCCCTCTACGTGGATAACCCCCGGGACTTCCTGGCCTTCGCCATGGGGCAGCAGGTGCCTCTCTCGGTGTGGGAGCGGAGCCTGCGGCACCAACTGGTCTTCGGTTCCAACTACCCCCGGGTGGAGATCAAGAACATGGCCGCTGCAGTGCGCGCCCTGGGGCTGAGCCCTGGCGGCCTGGACCTCGTCTTCCGGCGGAACGCGGCGCGCCTTCTGGGCCTGGAGGGTCTCTGACGTGAGCAGAAGGAGGATCTCCCTGTGATCGTCCGGTTGGAGCGGATTGAGGTCCAGACCCGGGCCGATAAGGACCTGGTGGACGTGACGCCCCACATGGAGCGGGTCGTGGCCGAAAGCGGGGTGCAGGAGGGAGCCGTCTATGTGATGACGGCACACACCTCCTCCGGCATCCTTGTGACCGAAGGGCTGGAGTGCCTGGAGCGGGACATCCTCGCGTTCCTAGAACGGCTGGCCCCCGACCAGGGCGCGTACTGGCACAACCGCTACCTGGACTTTGACGGCCGGCTGGGGTTCAACGCCGGCGCACACCTCAAGAGCGTCCTCACTGGCTATTTCGCCTACTTCCCCGTGCACGAGGGAAAGGTGGTCAAGGGCTCCCGCCAGAGGGTCTACTTCGCCGAGTACGACGGCCCTCTGGCCCGCACCCTCTACGTGCAGGTGCTGGGCCTCCCCTGAGGGGACGAGGCGTGCGCCTCCCCATGCGCCCCGGCGCACGGTAGGGGCAGGCCCCTGTGCCTGCCCAAGGTAGGGGCAGGCCCCTGGGGCTGCCCTCTTTTCACATCCTCCTCACAACCTCTTCACAACTTCTTCACAACCGGCCGGTATACTGAAGGCGTAAACAGGGAAGCGAGGCGCTTCCCCTGCGAGAGAGCACAACAGACATTCCTGAGGAGGATGTGCGATGTCACGTCGGATGAAGGTGTTCGGGATCCTCGCGTTGGCGGCCCTCCTGGTGACCGCCTTCGGGGCGACCACGGCCCTCGCATGGGGACCGTGGGGCGGGACAGCCGGCCGCGCGGCCGGGCCGGCCATGGGCCCCATGGGATGGGGCGGCCGGGGCTTCGGGCCCGGGCGAGGCCTGGGGGATGCCTCCCTGATCGGGGTGGTGGCCGAACAACTGGATATGTCGGTGGCGGACCTGGTGGCAGACCTCCAGGCCGGGAAGACCATCGCCCAGGTTGCCCAGGCCAAGGGCGTGGCCCTGGATACCCTGGTGGAGGCCGTGATCTCCCCCCAGGCAGAAGCGCTGAAGCAGGCCGTGGCCGATGGCCGCGTCACCCAGGAATGGGCCGACCTGGTGCTCAAGCAAATGCGGGAGCGGGTGGAGTACCAGATGACCCACACCCTGGACACCCCCGCGCTCCTCGGCCTGCGGGCCAGCCCGGGGTTCAACCTCTCGGCCATCGCCGAGAAACTGGGCATGACCACCGATGAACTGGTCCAGGAACTCCAGGCCGGCAAGACCATCGCCCAGATCGCCGAGGAGAAGGGTGTGGACCTGGAGACCCTGGTGGACCTCATCCTGAACAACATGCGGGACATGGTCCGCTACCGCCTGAGCAACCCGTGGAACGGCGGCCGGGGCTTCTGGGGTGGCCGGGGCCCGCGCGGCGGCATGTGGGGTGGTTGCGGCCGGTTCTGGGGTGGCGTGACGCCCACTCCCACGCCGGCTCCCTCCACCTACTTCCCCTCGGCCTAACACACCTCGTGGGTTGAGCCTGCGGACGGGGCGGCTCCTTAGGGAAGCCGCCCCGTCACTTTTGCCTGTCAGCGGTGTTGCACGATAATGAACCAACGGATGAGATCGGCGCGGGCGCAAGCCAACCGTTTATCCGTTCCCCACCTTCGCTGATGGCGTTGGCAGGGCGAAGACACCCTGCGCATCTCGTCCTGGCAAGAGCATCCTTTCCTCACCCTCCCCGGCCCAAAGGGTCAGGGTGAGGTCGCACGCAACGTGCCGGAGGAGACGATGATCCGCACTCCCATCTGCGACCTTCTGGGCATTGAGCATCCCATCCTGCAGGGGGGCATGGCCTGGGTGGCTACAGCGGAGTTGGTCACCGCTGTGTCCGAGGCCGGTGCCCTGGGCATCCTGGGCGCGGGCAATGCTCCGCCGGAGTGGGTGCGGGAGCAGATCCGGGCCATCCGCGCCCGCACAGACCGGCCCTTCGGCGTCAACGTGCCCATGTTCTCACCCACTGTGGAGGAGACCCTGCGCGTCTGCGTGGAGGAACGGGTCCCTGTGGTCACCACGGGGGCGGGCAACTCTGGCCCCTTCATCCCCATGCTCAAGGAAGCGGGCATCAAGGTGGTGCCGGTGGTGGCTTCCGTGGCCCTGGCCAAGCGCCTGGTGCGGGCCGGCGCCGACGCGGTCATCGCCGAGGGGATGGAGTCTGGGGGACACGTGGGGGACGTCTGCACCCTCCCCCTGGTGCCCCAGGTGGTGGACGCGGTGGACGTGCCCGTCATCGCAGCAGGGGGCTTCGCCGACGGCCGAGGCCTGGCCGCGGCCCTGGCCCTGGGCGCAGCCGGGATCCAGATGGGCACGCGTTTTATCTGCACGGAAGAGTGCATCGCCCATCCCAACTACAAACAGCGCATCGTGCAGGCCAACGACCGCGCCACCATCGTCACCGGCCACGCCCTGGGCCACCCGGTCCGCGCCCTCCGCAATCCCATGACGACCTACTTCGCCGAACTGGAGCGGAAGGGGGTGGACGAGGCGGAACTGATCGCCCTGGGGACTGGCAAATTGCGCCTCGCCGTGGAGCAGGGCGACGTGGAGCAGGGCTCCCTCATGGCCGGGCAGGTGGCGGGCCTGATCCACGACGTGGTCCCCGTGCGCGACCTCATCCAACGCATCGTGGCCGAGGCGGAGGCCACGGTGGACCGCCTCCAGGCCCTGCGCGTCTGAAAGGCCCTCCGCTGCGCGGCGGCCCACCCCCTCTGGTCAGGGGGCGCATGCGCCGCCCTGGCCCCGGAGCCCACCCCGCTGGACAGGGCCATCCCGCTTGCACAAAGGGAAGGCCGTAACCGCTCTTCCCGGCGCTTTTTGCAAAGCCCTGCGACGAGGCCCCCTATCGTTGCCTTCCCGCCCTTTCTGTGTTACACTACAGGCCGACTACCCCGCCAAGGGGGACCCTTTCCGGAGGGTGCACCCAGTGCGCGTGCTCTTCGTGCTCCAACAGGTGGACTACGAGCCCATCGGCATCATGCACCTCAGCAGCGTCCTCAAGCAGGCCGGGCACGAGGTACGCCTGGCCGTGGCGTCCGATGAGGACGTGGTGAAGGTCGCCCAGGAATGGAAGCCGGGGATCCTCGCCTACTCCGTCTGGACCGGCGGCCACCGCTACTACCTGGACCTGAACCGCCGCCTGCGGCGGGTGGTGGACGCTTTCTCCGCCTTCGGCGGGCCCCATGCCACCTTCTTCCCGGAGATGATCTACGAGGACGACCTGGTGGACGGGGTCTGCGTGGGAGAGGGGGAGTATGCCCTCCTGGACCTGGCCAACGCCCTGGAGCAGGGGACCTTCACCCCTACCATCCCCAACTGGCACTTCCGCGTGGACGGTGAGATCGTCCAGAACCCCGTCCGCCCCTACATCGCCGACCTGGACGAACTCCCCCTCCCGGACCGGGCCCTGGTCTACGACAAGGACCCCATCACCCGCCTGAGCAAGATCAAGCACTTCATCAGCAGCCGGGGGTGCCCCTACGACTGCACCTACTGCTTCAACCACGCCATCGCCGCCATCTACAAGGGGAAGGGCAAGCGGGTCCGTCAGCGCAGCGTGGATTCCCTCTTCGCCGAACTGGAGGAGACCCGCCGCAAGTACCCCCTGGAGTTCGCCGTCTTCCTGGACGACACTTTCATCATCTTTCGGGATTGGCTGGAGGAGTTCGCCCAGCGCTACCCCAGGGAGATCGGCATCCCCTTCTTCTGCAATGTGCGGGCCAACCTGGTGGACCGGTGGGTGGTGGACCGCCTGAAGCAGGCCGGGTGCGTGAGCGTGGGGATGGGGATTGAGACCGGCAACGACCGACTGCGCAACGCCATCCTCAAGCGCAACATGACCAAGGAGCAGATCGTCAACGCCTGTCTCATGTTGCGGGACGCCGGCATCCACGTCATCACCACCAACATGGTGGGGCTGCCCAC
>JBMFPD010000062.1:0-13816 GCA_049969295.1 Anaerolineae bacterium
TGTGGAGATGGCCACCACCACCGGCCCCCGGCGCACCACCGCCGGGGCCACGAAGTCGCACAGGGTCGGCTCGTCCACCACGTTGACCCAGATGCCGGCCTTCCGCGCCTCCTCAGCGACGGCGCGGTTCACCTCGGGGCGGTCGGTGGCGGCGATGGCCAGGCGGCACCCCGAAAGGTCCGACGGGCGGAAGGGGCGCTGGTGCACCGTGACCTGCCCTGCCTCCGCCAGGGCCTGGAGCGCCTCCCCCACCTCCGGGGCGACGACCACCACCTCGGCCCCGCACGCCAGGAGCGCCTCCACCTTCCGCGCTGCCACATCCCCGGCCCCTACCACCAGGCACCGCTGGCCCTGGAGCCGCAACATGACCGGGTAGAAGGCCGATCCCACGCCTTCCCGAGCCTCATCTCCCCCTGTCATCGCCTGCGCCTCCGACCGGACCTCCAGGACACCCAGGCCCACCAGAGCCCCAGGAACGAAGCGAAGAAGAAGCCCGCGAGGGGCACCACCACCCCCCATTCCTTCCACGCCCCAGGGTAGAAGGGCGGGATGAGCCACGCCAGCCCCAGGATGAAGGCGGCGATGAGGATGGCCGTCCCCAGGCGGTGGACCAGGCGGTCCAGGCGCGCCAGCGCGTCCTCCAGCCCCTGGATGCGCACCCCCAGTTCCATCTCGCCCCGTTGGGCCTGGTCCAGGAGTTGGGGGACCTTCTCCGGCACAGCCGCGAGGAGGCCGGCCCAGTCCTGGACCCAGTCCACGGCGCGGCGGGCCATCGCCCCAGGCGAAGCCATCTGCCTGAGCGAAGCCTGCACGTAGGGTCGGGCCACGGCAAAGACGTCCATATCGGGGTACAGTTTCTGCCCCAACCCTTCCATCATGACCAGGGACTTGCCCAGGAGCCACAGGTTTCCGGGGAGGCGCAGCCGGTGGCGGAAGGCCACCGGGAGCACGCTTTCCATGACCGGCTGGACCCGCATCTCGGCGAGGGGCAGGCCGTAGAAGCGGTCCAGGATGCGGGTCAGGTCCCGGCGCAGCCGGGCCCGGTCCACGCCCGGGCCGATGACCCCCATGCGGTCCAATTCCTGCACGATGGCGGCGACGTCAAACTGCACCGCGGCGATGAAGAGGCGCAGGAGCGATTCCTTCGTCTCCCGGTCCAGCCTGCCCACCATGCCGAAGTCCATCGCCCCGATGACCTCGCCCGGCAGCACGAAGAAGTTCCCCGCGTGGGGGTCGGCGTGGAAGAAGCCGTCCTCAAAGACCTCTTTCAGGACCAACTGGGTGCTGTGCAGGGCCACACGCCGGGGGTCTATCCCTGCTTCCCGCATCCCCTCCAGGTCGTCAATGCGGATGCCCCGCAGCCGCTCCAGGGTCAGGACCCGGCTGGTGGTGTGCTCCCAGTACACCCTGGGGATGTAGACCGTCTCCACCCCGCGGAAGTTCTCCCGGAAGCGGTCGGCGTTGCGCCCTTCCCGGCGGTAATCCATCTCCGCCCGCAGGGTGGCGGCGAAGTCCTCCGCCATCTCCCGCAGGGGGTAGAGTTCCCCCAGGGGCGTCCGCTCCTCGGCCAGTTGGGCCACGTCGTAGAGGATGTCCAGGTCCACGGAGATGACCTCTTCAATGTCCGGCCGCTGGACCTTCACCACGACCTCGGTGCCGTCCCGCAGGCGGGCCGCGTGGACCTGCCCCAGGGAGGCCGCGGCCAGGGGCTCTTCCGCAAACTCGGCGAAGACCTCCTCCAGGGGCTTCCCCAGCGAACCTTCCACCTGGGCCCGCGCCAGTGGGAAGGGGAAGGGCGGGACCTGGTCCTGCAGTTTGCTCAGTTCGGCGATGAACTCCGGCGGCAGGAGGTCTGGCCGGGTGCTCAGGACCTGCCCCAGTTTGACGAAGGTCGGCCCCAGTTCCTCCAGGGCCAGGCGAAAGTGCTCCGCCGCCGTGGGGAGCGGCATCTCCTCTCGCCTCGGGCCCAGGACGCGGCGTGGCAGGGCCGCCAGAGGCCCCAGGCCCAGTTGCTGGATGGCGTTGTCAAAGCCGTGCCGGAGGAAGACGCGCAGGACCTCCCGGTACCGGCGCAGGTTGCGCACCCTTCGGCCCCAGGGCCAGACCAGCATGGCACCTCCCTCACGTGCTGCGGGCGGCCCTCCTCAGGAGGGACTGCCGCCCGCAGGAACATAGCATTATAGCACCTCCGCGAACCTTTTGACAATTGAAGGCATCCGTGCTATACTGAACTTCGGCAGGGCACATTGCCGCGGCGCCTACGGAAGCCGCCCCAAACCGCCAAAGGCTGTGATGGAAACGAGTAGGTGGGCCGGGCCTGGCCCAGAGAGTCCGCGGGGGGTGGAAAGCGGATGCCGGCAGCCCACTGAAAATCCTTCCGGAGCCGCCAACCGAAAGGGGCCCCAGGGCCCTGAGTAGACTTGGCCGGGGTCGTTCGCCGTTACCCGAACGGAGGTATGGTTGTACCTCGCAGAGTTGAGCGGTCACGCTAAGTGGGGTGGTACCGCGGGAGTGGTCTGGCTCTCGTCCCCTGGGGATGAGAGCCTTTCTGTTGTCTGGGGGAACCGACCTCTCCCATCCCCCGGCCACCCCAGGCGGCGGGGTAGGGAGAGGTTGGGCTGGCCTCTCCCCATCCCCAGTAGGGGTGAGTCCCGTGTTTACATCCACTGTGAGGAGGTGCAGTGCATGCGCTTCAAAGAGGTCTCAAGCCAGGTGGACTTCCCGGCCCTGGAACGAGAGGTCCTGGAAGCCTGGAAGAAGGGCGATACCTTCCGACGCAGCGTGGAGCAGCGGAAGGGCGGCCCCACCTTCGTCTTCTACGAGGGCCCGCCCACGGCCAACGGCCTGCCCCACATCGGCCACGCCCTCACCCGGGTGGTGAAGGACCTCTTCCCCCGCTACAAGACGATGAAGGGGTTCTACAGCATCCGCAAAGGGGGCTGGGACACCCACGGCCTGCCCGTGGAAATTGAGATTGAGAAGGAACTGGGCTTCTCCGGCAAGAAGGCCATTGAAGCCTACGGCGTCGCCGAGTTCAACCAGCGGTGCAAGGAGAGCGTCTTCCGCTACGTCAAGGAATGGGTGGAACTCTCCGACCGCCTCGGCTTCTGGATTGACCTGGAGAACCCCTACATCACCCTGACCAACGAGTACATGGAGTCGGTCTGGTGGATCCTGAAGCAGTTGTGGGACAGGGGCTTCCTGTACCAGGGGTACAAGTCCCTCCCTTACTGCCCGCGGTGCGGCACGGCCCTCTCGGACCACGAGGTGGCCCAGGGCTACCGGGAGGTGGAGGACCCGGGCATCACCGTGCGCTTCCCCCTGCGGGATGAGCCGGGAACCTATTTCCTCGTCTGGACGACCACCCCCTGGACCCTGCCGGGGAACGTCGCGCTGGCCGTGGGACCGGTCCTGCCCTACATCGTGGTGGAGCAGAAAACGCCCGAGGGCGGCACCGAGCGCCTCATCCTGGCCGAACCCCTGGCCGAGAAGGTCCTCAAGGGCGAGTACCGGGTGGTGCGCCGCCTGCGGGGGCGGGACCTGGCCGGCCTCCACTACCAGCCCCTCTACACCTTCATGCCTGTGGAGGGGGACTACGCCTACGTCATCACTGGCGACTTCGTGAGCGTGGAGGAGGGGACGGGCATCGTCCACATCGCCCCGGCCTTCGGCGCGGAGGACCTGGAGGTGGGCAGGGAGTACGGCCTGCCCATCCTTCACACGGTGGACCTGGAGGGGCGCTTCGTGGACGCCGTGGCTCCCTGGCGCGGCATGTTCGTCAAGGACGCCGACCCCCTCATCATCCAGGACCTGGAGCAGCGGGGCCTCCTGTACGAGGCCGCGCCCTACCGCCACGTCTACCCCTTCTGCTGGCGGTGCGACACGCCCCTCCTGTACTATGCCAAGACGTCCTGGTTCATCGCGACCACCCGGGTCAAGGACCGGTTGCTGGCCAACAACGAGAAGATCAACTGGTACCCAGAGCACATCAAGTACGGGCGCTTCGGCAACTGGCTGGAGAACAACGTGGACTGGGCCCTGGGGCGCGAGCGGTACTGGGGGACCCCCCTGCCCATCTGGGAGTGCACCTCCTGCCACCACCGGGAGTGCTTCGGGAGCGTCCGGGAACTGGAGGAGCGGCTCGCCGCGGAAGGCCGCGCCCCTGAGGGCGTCCTCTGCGGCCCGGACCCCCAGACCCTGGACCTCCACCGGCCCTACGTGGATGCCATCCATCTCACCTGTCCCACATGCGGGGGAACTATGCGTCGGGTGCCGGAGGTCATTGACTGCTGGTTTGACTCCGGCGCCATGCCCGTGGCCCAGTGGCACTACCCCTTTGAGAACCAGGAACTCTTCCGGCAGCAGTTCCCCGCCGACTTCATCTCCGAGGCGGTGGACCAGACGCGGGGCTGGTTCTACTCGCTGCACGCCATCTCCGTGCTCCTCTTCGACAGCCCCTGCTACCTGAACTGCGTCTGCCTGGGCCTGGTCCTGGACGAAGAGGGGGAGAAGATGAGCAAGTCCAAGGGGAACGCCCTGGACCCCTGGGACGTCATCAACGTGCACGGGGCCGATGCCCTGCGCTGGTACCTCTACACCGCCAGCCCTCCGGGCCAGGAGCGGCGTGTCTCCCTGAACCTGGTGGGGGATGTGGTCAGCCGCTTCCTGCTCACCCTGTGGAACACCTACGTCTTCTTCGTCACCTACGCCAACCTGGACGGCTTTGACCCCCGGGAGCCGCGCATCCCCTGGGAGCGGCGCTCCCTCCTGGACCGGTGGATCCTTTCCGAACTGAACCTCCTGGTGCAACGGACCACCGAGGCCCTGGACCGCTACGACTTGACCGGTGCGGCACGGCCCATGGAGAAGTTCGTGGACAACCTGAGCAACTGGTACGTGCGGCGCTCCCGCCGGCGCTTCTGGAAGAGCGAGGCGGACGAGGACAAGGCGGCCGCCTACCAGACCCTGTACGAGTGCCTGGTGACGCTCACGAAACTCCTGGCCCCCTTCACCCCCTTCGTGAGCGACGCCATCTACCAGAACCTGGTCTGCAGCGTTGACCCGGACGCGCCCGACAGCGTCCACCTGACGGACTACCCCGAGGCGAACCTGGCCGAATGCGACCGGGACCTCATTGACGAGATCCAACTGGTCATGCGGGTGGTGGGCCTGGGCCGCAGCGCCCGCAACCAGGCTGGCCTCAAGGTGCGGCAGCCCCTTTCCCGGGTGCTCATCAAGGTCCGCGACGAGGCGGAGAAGCGCAGCCTGGAGCGGCATGCCGACCAGATCCTGGACGAACTGAACGTCAAGGCGATGGACCTGGTGGACCGCCCGACGGACCTGGTGGAGTACCAGGTCTCGGCAGTCCCCTCGCTGGTGGGCAAGCGCCTCGGCCCCCTCTTCCCCAAGGTGCGGGGAGCCCTGGCGCGCCTGGACCCGGCCGGGGTGGCGGTCCGGGTGCAGGCCGGGGAACCCCTGACGCTGCAAGTGGACGGCCAAGACGTTGTGCTTCAGCCGGAGGAACTCCAGGTGCGGGTCACACCACGGGAGGGCCTGGCCGTCGTGGAGGAGGCAGGGTACCTGGTGGCCCTGGACACCCGCCTGACGGAGGAACTCCTGTTGGAAGGGCACGCCAGGGATGTGGTGCGGCGCATCCAGACCCTGCGCAAGGACGCCGGCTTCCGCATTGAGGACCGCATTGCCACCTACTGGCAGGGCGGGCCCACAGCCCAGCGGGTCTTCGCCACCTGGGGCGACTACATCGCCCGGGAGACGCTGAGCGTCTCGCTCCTGGAGGCCACACCGCCCCCAGAGAGCGCCCAGGCCACCCTGAACCTGGGCCGTGAACCCCTCACCCTGGGCGTTGTGCGGGTGGAGGCAGGGGTCTCCTGAGGGCCAGGGCGGTTGAGCCTGAAGAAGTAGGGGCAGGCGCAAGGGCCTGCCCCTGTGCATCTCAGGGCTGACTCATTCTTGTAGAACTCTCACAGCCTTCTGGTGCGGCAGACCGTAGGGCACGCCTCCTGGCGTGCCCTCTTGCGCTGGGAAGAAATGAGCCTGGCCCGACCGCAAGCCATTCGTCCATTCGTTCCTTACCACTCGTTGATGGCGTGAGCAGGACAGAGATACCCAGGGCATCTGATCCTCGCAACTGAGCAAGACAGCCCTGCTGTGCATCTGGCGGGCACTTGACTTGACGGTCCCCCGTGTTATAATCCCGCACACCGCTTGTGGCCCAGCATCTTCACGAAAAAGGGGGGATTTCGGCATGGCCAACTCGTTCCAGCCCAAGGGGGAAGAGAGGGAAGTCCGCCTGCTGGGCGGCGCGACCATTGACGGCGCGCCCGTGGCCTATGTGGTGGTGATGGCCGCCGTGGTCACCGCCCTCTCCTTCGTGCCCTTCTCCGTGGTCTTCGCCGCCGGGGGTTCCTTCCCCCTGGCCCAGGGGGTCTACGCCCTGGTGGGCATCCTCCTCGGCCCGTGGGCCGGCGCCCTTGCCGCTGGCATTGGGCGGCTCATCGCCGTCTTCGTCGCTCCCCACACGGCGGGCGTGGGCCTGCCCTCTGTGGTCTTCGCCGTGGTGTGGGCTGCGGCAGGCGGCATCCTGGTGCAGAAGCGAGGATGGGGCTGGCTCCTCGCCCTCGTCGTCTTCGTGGCGTCCTACCTCTTCTACGTGGGCCGGGCCCTGACCATTGACGTCACCCTGCCCCTGGCCCTCCAGGCGACAGCGGTCAGCCTCCTGGGGCTCCTCCTGTGGGTCCTCCCCACCCGCGCCCTGGCCCGCCGGTGGATCGCCGACCCGAACCTGGGCCGGGTGGCCGCCGGCCTCTTCCTGGGCTGCCTGATGGTCAACGCCAATGCCCTCACCTTCGCCAACGCCTGGGTCTACTACACCATCGGGTGGCCGGCCAAGGTCTGGATGGCCCTCGTCCCGGTCGTTCCCGTGGAGCAGTTCTTCCGCACCGTGGTCGGGACGGTCATCGGCGTGGGGGTGATCGCCGGGCTGCGGGCCCTCGGCCTGAAGCGGCCTGCCAAGGCGGGCTACTGAATCCCTGCGGGGAGGGGCGCGGACCCCCTACATGGCCGAACCCATCGTCCTCCTGGAAAACCTGTCCTACCAATACCCCGGGGCCTCTGCCCCGGCTTTGCGCGATGTGGACCTGCGCGTGGAACGGGGCGAGTTCGTGGGCATCCTGGGCCCCACCGGCGCGGGGAAGACCACCCTGTGCCTGGCGCTGAACGGCATCGTGCCTCAGTTCTACGGGGGGCGCTTCTTCGGCCGGGCGGTCGTGGCCGGGCTGGACACCCTGGAGCACCCCATCCACGACCTGGCACGCCACGTGGGCATGGTCTTCCAGGACCCCGAGGCACAACTCCTGACCACCTCGGTGGAGAACGAGGTCGCCTTCGCCCTGGAGAACCTCTGTGTACCACCGGAGACTATCCGCGAGCGGGTGGCGCGGGCCCTGGCCGCCGTGCGCCTCCAGGGCCTGGAGAAGAAGCGCCCCTACGAACTCTCCGGCGGGCAGAAGCAGCGGCTGGCCATCGCCGCAGCCCTGGCCCTGGAGCCGGACCTCCTGGTCCTGGACGAACCGACCACGCAACTGGACCCTGTGGGCCAGGAGGAGGTCTTCGGGACCGTCGCCCGCCTGAACCGAGAGCAGGGGGTGACGGTGGTGATGGCCAGCCACGCCGTGGAGTACCTGGCGGAGCACGCCACGCGCCTCGTCGTCCTGGACGAGGGACAGGTCGTCCAGGTGGGGTCGCCGGGGGAAGTCCTGGGGCAGGTGGAGCGGCTGGAGTCCCTGGGCCTGCGCGCCCCCCAGGTGACCAGGTTCTACCACCTGATGGGCGCCCGGGGGGAGCGCTTCGGCACGCTCCCCGTGACCCAGGGCGAGGCCCTTGACCGGTATCAGGGCCTGCGGGGCCGCTGGCGCCTCCGGGGGGACGGCGCGGGCGCGGAGGTCCCTCCCCCGCGGGAGGAGCCCCCCCTCATTGAGGTGCGGGACCTGCGGCACGTCTACCCTGACGGCACGGAGGCCCTGCGGGGCGTTTCCTTGCGGGTCTGGCCCGGGGAGTACGTGGTCATCGTGGGGCAGAACGGGGCCGGGAAGAGCACCCTGGCCAAGCACCTGGTCCACCTCCTGGAGCCGACCTCGGGGACGGTGCGCGTGAGCGGGGAGGACGTGCGGAGCCTTTCCACGGCTGCCCTGGCCCAGAGGATCGGCTTCATCTCCCAGAACCCGGACAACCAGATCTTCACCACGCGCGTGGAGGAGGAGGTGGCCTTCGCCCTGCGCGCCCGGAAGGTGCCAGAAGGGGAGGTGCAGCGGCGCGTGGCCTGGGCGCTGGAGGAGATGGGCCTGGCCCAGCACCGGGACCGCCACCCCCTGTCGCTGCCCAGGGGGGACCGCGCTCGCCTCGTGGTGGCCGCCGTGCTGGCCATGGGGCCGGACATCCTCATCTTTGATGAACCGACCACGGGGCAGGACCCCCAGGGGGCGCGCCGCATCCTGGACCTCAGCCGCCGCCTCCAGGAGCAGGGGAAGACGGTCCTGGTCATCACCCACCACCTGTACCTGATGCCTCCCTACGCGGAGCGGGCTGTGGTGATGGGCAAAGGGTGCATCCTCCTGGACGCCCCTCTGCGGCAGGCTTTCCACGCCGTGGACATCCTGCGGCAGAGCGACCTCCAGCCCCCCCAGATCGTGGCCTTCGCCCGGGCCCTCGCCGCGCTGGAGGGCACGGACCTCCCCGTCCTCACGGAGGAAGAGCTGGCGGCCCGGGTGGAGGTTGTCGGGGAGGGTGGGCATGGTGGCCTTTGACCCCTTCGGTCCCGGGGCGCGGGACACCTTCTTCCACCACCTGGACTTCCGGACCAAACTGGCCATCCTGGGGGTGGCCACCTTCCTGGCCTTCCTGTGGGATAGCCCGGTCACGACCGGAGCGCTGGCTGGCGTCGTGGTGCTCCTGTGCCTCCTGGCCGGCCTCCGGAAGGGGTACCTCCTGCGCATGGGAGGGATCATGCTCCCCTTCTTCGCCCTGGTCCTCCTGACCCACGGCTTCCTCAACACCTATGTGGGGCGGACGGCCCTCTGGACGGCCCCGGCGGACTGGCCCCTGGTCAGGGGATGGCTGTGGCTCACGCGGGAAGGGCTGCTCTACGGCCTCATGGTCATCTTCCGCACCATCACGCTGGTGCTCGTCATCCCCCTCGTGGTCTTCACCACGGAACTGGACGAACTGGTGGTGGGGCTTGTGCGCCTGCGCGTCCCCTACAAAGTCGCCTTCGTCCTGGCGAGCACGCTGCGCTTCGTGCCTCTCCTCCTGGGGGAGGTCCAGAGCATCATAGAGGCGCAGCGCCTACGAGGCCTGGAGACGGAGCGGATGGGTCTCGTCCAGCGGGTGCGCCTCTACTCCCGCATCGCCGTGCCCCTCATCCTCGGGGCCCTGGTGCGCTCGCAGCAGATTGAGGTGGTGCTGGCGTCACGGGCCTTCTCCGGGAGCAAGGAACGGACCTACCTCCACACGACCCGGCTGCGGACCGCCGACTACGCGGTGCTTGGGGCGACCCTGGCCGTGGCCGTGGCCGCGGTCCTGGCCCTGGCCCTCTGGGGCGTGGGGCGGTTCCACGGCCCTATCTAATGCTTGGCCACAGTGAAAATTGTTGCGACACGTCCGTGCCGCCCGACAAAGGCGCAGGGCCGTGCGCTCTCCAGCCCCACCCCCTGGGCCCTGTCCCCGCACCGCGGGAGGGGGCCTGGGGGAGGGGTGCTCAGAAGACCGTACTGTCAAAATCCTCTGTGGTCCAGCACTAGCGGCCTCGCCACGCCTCCAACTCCCACAGGGGCATACGCGCTCCCACCCTCATCCGGTCCTCAGGATGAGGGGGAGCAGGCTCCGCACCGGCAGAGGTGGGGTGGGCGTGGGAGTAGCGGTCGGGGTGGCCGTGGGTGTGGCGGTGCGGGTGGGCGTCGGGGTGGCCGTCTGGGTAGGAGTGCGGGTGGGAGTTGGAGTGCCGGCAGGGCAAGGGCCCGTGTCCACCGCCGCTTCCTCGCTCCAGGGGGACCAGTTCGCCTCGGGCCCTTCCCGTTCCGCCCGCACCCGGTAGGATACGGTCCGTTCACAGGGGGCTTCCCTGTCGGTGAACTGCACCAGCCCTCCCGTCCCCTCCTGGGCGGGCACATGGGCGATGGGCTCCCAAGGTTCTCCGGAGACCTGCCGCCACACGCCGAAGGCCGTCTCGTCCGGCGAGCGGTCCTGCCACGTGAGGGTGACCGTGTAGGGGGGCGTGTGGGACGGAGTCAGCCCAGAGGGAGCGCAGGGGGCCATGTGGGCCGTGTCCACCGCGCGGGGGGAATAGACGCTGTCCCTCGCCGCCTGGACCCCGTAGGTCACCACCTGGCTGCACAGAAGGTCCAGGCCGCCTTCGGCGTAGGCCGTGCTCCCAACCGGCAGCGTGGCGACAACCTCCTCTCCACTGGCCGCAGCGCGCCAGATGCGGTAGGCGGTCTCCGTCTGGGAGACATCCTCCCAGGTGAGGGAGGTTCCGTACGCGCCCTGGTCCGCGGCTGCTTCCAGGTTCCACGGGGCGCAGGGGGCCACGGTCACCGGGGCCGAAGGCTGGCCAAAGGGCCCGTAGACCTCGTCCCGAGAGGCGCGGACCCGGTAGGCGTAGGTTCCCTCGCAGAGCAAGCCTTCGCTATCCTCGTACTGGAAGAGGCTCCCCGCCCCCGCCGGCAGGGTGACGAGAGGTCCCCAATCCCAGGGCAGGAGCCGTCGCTGGAGGGTGAAGGTCGTCGCCTGCCCGGGCCGGACGCTCCACCGCACCCGCACGGCGTAGCGCTCGCTCAAGGGGGTTGTCTGGTAGACCTCGGGGGCACAGGGCGCAGCGGTGGCCCCGGCCGGGCCGACCCATGCAGAGCACTCGTTCTCCTCGTTGCAGGCCCGGATGCGGAACTCGTAGTAGGTGCCGCACTCGGTGGTGGTGTCGGTGTACTGCGCGGCCCCGGCAACGGTGGGCAAGTCCTGCCATGCCCACTGGGAGCCCTCCCAGCGTCGCTGCAGGGGGGCGTACGCCGTGCCAGGGGAGACCTGCCAGGTCAGCAGGATGGCGTACGAGGCGTTGAGCGGCTGGGCCGCGAACCCTCCGGGAGGGGCAGGGGGCGCGGCATTCCTGGCAGCCACAGCAGCTGCCAGCACTGCCAGCAGGGCCCACGGCAGAGCCAGGCCCACGGCAAACCGACCTGTACGCATGGCGATCTCCTTCCCTGGGGATCGGCCCGCCCAATCCCCAGATGGCCCTGGGCCCCGAGGGCAGGTCCCTTCCGCCGGCCTGTCAGGGGCTCCGGAGGCCCTGGCCCTGTGCTGCGGCGCGGCCCCGGGCCCAGAGCCCCCGGAGCCGCGGCCATCCCGTCTCCACAAGCCAGTGGCCGGGGGCGTGGAAGACCCGCTCAAAGGCCCCGATGTAGCGGACCACTTCGCCGCCGAACCCCTGCTTGAAGCGGTACACACCCCACAGGCCGCCGGCGCGGTCGGCCACCGTCCGCTCAAAGGCCTCGGGGTTCTGCCCCACCTCGTCCGGGATGCCCCAGAGGTCGTAGGTGCGGCAGCCCTTCTCGCGGGCCCACAGCATGGCCTCCCACTGGAGGAGGTGGTTGGGCATGCGGTGGCGGCCGGCGTCGGCCGATGCGCCGTACATGTACCAGGCCTTGTCCCCGAAGGCGAAGGCCATCAGCCCCCCGAGAAGCCCTTCCGGCCCCCAGGCCAGGAGGAGCCGGCCCCAATCCGAGGGGACGAAGAGGCGGTAGGCAGCCTCGTAGTAGGCCGCGGTGTGGATGGGGAAGCCATCCCGCTCCCCAGTGGCCTGCATGAGGCGGTAGAACGCCGGCAGGTCCTCCTCCTTCCCCGGCCGGACCAGCACCTCTTTGCGCCCGGCCAGGCGGATGTTGTAGCGGGTCTTGGGCTTCATGCGCGCCAGGATCACGTCGGGAGGGGGGGTGAGGTCCACCCACAGGGTGCTCCTCGGCTGGATGGAACGGGGCGAGGCCCTGTACCCCGCCTGCTCCAGGGGCTCCTGGGCTGGGACGTCCCCCTCGCGGACCTCGGGCTCCACCTTCAGGTACCAGGCCCCTTCACGGCGGGCCACATCGGCGAGGGCAGCCAGGAACTCGCTGGCCAGGTCGGCGTTGGCCCAGTCCAACACCGGGCCCTTGGGCACATAGGCCACCGACCGCCCCAGGGGCAGCCGCCGGAAGAGGACCCACGCCCCGGCGAGGAGGGCTCCGCCCCGGGTCAGGGTGACGAGGCACGGCCGCCAGCCGAACCGGGCCTTGAGGGCGGCCCAGCGGCTCGTCTGGAGGACGTGCCCGTAGGGGTGGGCCGCGGCGAAGGCATCCCAGGCTGCCTCTTCCTGGGGTGTAGGGGCGAACGTGACGTGCACCGACATGGAAAAAGGCTCCCCCTCGCAGGCTGATCCCATGATACCCGCGAAGGGAGCGCGCGTCAAGCGGGCAGGGCTGGTGTTCCAGGGCCGACTCATTGAACTCTGACAGCTTCCGCGAAATGGCCTTCCGTTTGCCAAAAAGAGCATCCTGGCGGTATAATGTGTTATAGGGCCACAGGTGGCCCTATCATTGTGCGGGTGGCTGCCAGTGCGATCGCGAGCGATCTCCCCCAGAGGGGTTAGGACTATCTCTTAAGGAACCATACAGAGGAGGATAGGCACAATGGCCAAGAAGTGGGTGTACCTCTCCACGGAGGGGGACGAGTCCATGCGCAATCTGCTGGGTGGCAAGGGCGCTGGCCTGGCGGAGATGACCAAAGCAGGGCTGCCTGTACCCCCCAGTTTCACCATCACCACCGAAGCGTGCAACGCCTACTTTGCCGCCGGTCGGAAGTTCCCCGAAGGGATGTGGGAACAGACTCTGGAAGCGATGAAGGTCCTGGAACGGCAGACTGGCAAGGGGTTCGGCGACCCCAAGAACCCGCTCCTCGTCTCCGTGCGCTCCGGGGCTCGGGTCTCCATGCCCGGCATGATGGATACCGTCCTCAACGTCGGCCTCAATCCCCAGACCCTCAAGGGCCTGGCCGAACTGACCGGCAACGAGCGCTTCGCCTGGGACGCCTACCGGCGCCTCATCCAGATGTTCGGCAACATCGTCAAGGGCATCCCCCGGGCCAAGTTTGAGGCTATCCTGGACGAGTACAAGGCCAAGACGGAAGGCGGCCGCGACATTGACCTGACCACCGACATGCTCAAAGACGTGGTGCGGGACTTCAAGGCCCTCTATGAGAAGGAACTGGGCGAGCCCTTCCCCGACGACCCCTACGACCAACTGCGCCAGGCCATCGCTGCTGTCTTTGAGTCCTGGTTCGGTGCGCCGGCCATCGCCTACCGCAACCGGGAAGGCCTCCCTCACGACTGGGGCACCGCGGTCAACATCGTGACCATGGTCTTCGGCAACATGGGCGACGACTCAGCCACAGGCGTGGCCTTCACCCGCAACCCCGCCACAGGCGAGAAGGAACTCTACGGCGAGTACCTGACCAACGCCCAGGGGGAGGACGTGGTGGCCGGCATCCGCACGCCCAAGCCCATCGCCGAACTGGCCAAGGAGATGCCCGAGAGTTACAAGCAACTTCTGGAGATCGCCAACCTCCTGGAGCGCCACTACCGCGATATGCAGGACACCGAGTTCACCATTGAGCGGGGCAAACTGTGGATGCTCCAGACCCGCTCCGGCAAGCGCACCGCCCGCGCCGCGGTGAAAGTCGCCGTGGACATGGTGCGCGAGGGCCTCATCACCAAGGAAGAGGC
>JBMFPD010000063.1:0-13801 GCA_049969295.1 Anaerolineae bacterium
CCCTTCCCGCTGGCTGGAAGGCCACCACCGCGCTCCGCTTCAGCGTGACCCTCTCCGGCCAGGGGGAGACCTGCGCCATCGTCCGTTTCAAGAACGAGCGCCTGGCCTGCGTGGACGTGGTCAAGCGGGACTACAGGGACGGAGCCGGCCTGCCCGGCTGGATGGTCATCGCGGAGAAGGATGGCCTGCAGGTTTCCGCCACCACCGACGGCCTGGGCCAAGCCAAACTGCTGAACCTGGAGGCCGGCACCTGGACCATCCGCGAGGTCGTCCCTGTGGGCTGGGCCCCAGTGTACCCTCCCGGTGGCCAGGCGACCCTGAACCTGGTCCCGCCCTACCGGGACAACGCCCCCTGCGTCCCCCTGGAGTTCACCAACCGCCAGGTGGCCCGGGCCTATGGCTTTGACGTCCTGAAGAAGGACGACAAGGGCACCCCTCTGGCCAACTGGCGCTTCCACGCCCGGCCCACGGACCACCCCGGGCCGGACCTGGTGGCCGTCACCGGGCCGGACGGCGTGGCCCGCTTCCGCTCCGGCATCACCCTGGGCCGGTGGACGGTCTACGAAGAGACCCAGGAGCATTGGCGCCCCGTCACCGCTGCCACCCAGGAGATTACGGTGACCCAACCCTACTGGGAAGGGGACTTCCCCCGCCTGGAATTCGTCAACGAGCCCACGACCTGCGTGGAAGGGAAGAAGATTGACGAGAACCACAACGGCCTGGGTGGGTGGACCATCCGGGCCCGGTACCTGGACGATCCGACGGAGCCCGAACGGGTGGTCACCACCGACTCCAGGGGCGAATTCCGCCTCTGCGATCTCCCTCTGGGCCGCTGGCAGTTCTCCGAAGACATCCGAGTGGGGTGGACGCCGGGCACGGTGCCCCAGTTCGTCGTGGAACTCACCCGCCAGGGGAGGCCGTACACCGAGATCCGCTTCAAGAACCAGTCCGAACCCATCTGCGTGGACGGTTACAAGCGGGACGAGAACGGCATGTGCCTCTCCGGATGGGTCATCCGCGCCAAGCCGGTGGACAGCGACGCGCCGGTCAAGGTGGCTGTCACCGGAGCCGATGGCTACTACCGCTTTGACGGCCTGGACGCCCGGCGCTGGCGCTTCACCGAGGAACTGAAACTGGGCTGGGTCCCCATGAGCCCGCCAGAAGGGTGGGTGGAGCAGGACCTGCGCTCCCCGGGCAATGGCCAGTGCGTGCGCATTGACTTCCAGAACCGCTCGCCGCGGGTCTGCGTGGACGTCTGGAAGAAGGACGTGCATGGGTATGTGGGCCTGCCGAACTGGGAGATCCACCTCACGCCGGACGGCGGAGGGACAACGCTGATGGCCACCACCGACGGCACGGGCCTGGTCCGCTTCGCCGACCTCCTGCCCGGCTGGTACACCGTGGAAGAGGTCATGCAGGAGGGATGGGCCCCGGTGTCCTGGACCAGGCGCAAGGTGAACCTGCAGCCCACAGCCGATGGATCGTGCACCCAGGTCATCTTCTACAACCGTCAGGGCCGGGTGACCTACGTGCCGCCGGACCCGCCGGTCGGCCCCTGCCGCACCGTCCACGTGGTCGCCTACGGGGAGACCCTCTCGGGCATCGCCTGGCGTTACGGGGTGACGGTCAATCGCCTGATGGCGGCCAACGGCCTGGGGAATCCCAACACCCTCTACGCCGGCCAGCGGCTCTGCATCCCGTGAGACGGGCTTGAAGTCCGCAAGGAAGAGCGCCCCGGGGGAACCCGGGGCGCTCACATCTTCCTCCCCAGACAGCCCCCCCATCCCTCTCCCTGTCCCCCTTCCCCTCTCCGAGTCAGTGAAGGGAAGGGGGATGAGGTGAGGTATCTCCGCGGTGGCACAGGGCAGGCTCAGGCGAGGCTACGGCTCAATGTGGGTGCCGGTCTCGCCCTGGAGGGCGCGCTCAATGTTCTCCGGGTTGGTGATGATGGCCTTCTTGCCCCCGGCCTCCAGGAACCAGATGATGGCCTGGATCTTGGGGCCCATGCTCCCCGGCGCGAAATGCCCCTCCGCCAGGTACTTCTTGGCCTCTTCCAGCGTCATGTGGTCCAGCCACTTCTGGTTCGGCTTGCCGAAGTTCAGGGCCACCTTCTCCACCGCCGTGGAGATGAGGAACAGGTCCGCCCCGATGGAGCGGGCCAGGAGCGAAGAGGCGTAGTCCTTGTCAATCACGGCCGCACACCCCCGGAGGTTGCCGTGCTCGTCCTCTATCACGGGGATGCCACCGCCCCCCACGGTGATGACGACGATCCCGGCCTCCAAGAGTTTCATCACGGCCTCGGCCTCAATGACCCGCTTGGGCAGGGGTGAGGGGACCACCCGCCGCCAGCCGCGGCCGGCGTCCTCCACCACGTCCCAGCCTTCCTCCTCCTTGCGGCGCAGGGCCTCTTCCTTGGTCATGAAGGAGCCGATGGGCTTGGTGGGATTGCGGAAGGCCGGGTCGTTGCGGTCCACCAGGACCTGGGTGACCACGGTGGCGGCCTGCTTCTTGAGGCCCCGTCGAAGGAACTCGTTGTAGAGGTTCTGCTGGAGCATGTAGCCGATGGAGCCCTGGGTGTCAGCCCCGCAGACGTCCAGCGGCACTTCGGGCAGTTCCCCGCGCGCCAGTTCGCTCCGGCGCAGGGCGAAGCCCACCTGGGGGCCGTTCCCGTGGCCGATGGCCACGTCCCACCCCTGCTCAATCATCCCGGCGATGTGGATGCAGGTCTCCTGGGCGGCCTTGTACTGGTCCTGGGCACTCTGGTGCTTGTTGTCCTTGATGAGCGAGTTGCCTCCGATGGCGATGACAGCGAGTTTGCGGGCCATAGGTGTTCCGTTCCCTCCTTGTGAAAATTATAATGTATACATATGCCCCACCCTACGCTCCGGTCCGTGAGGACCGGGGCGTAAGGCGAATGGCTTGGCCAGAGGCGCTGTTCGGCATCTGTGGGTGTGCAGGGCACGCCTTGCCGCTCACAGGTTGGCCATGGTCAGGGCCATGATGGCCTTCTGGACGTGCAGGCGGTTCTCCGCCACGTCGTAGATGCAGGAGCGCGGCCCGGAGGCCACGTCGTCGGTCACCTCGTGGCCCCGGTCCACCGGCATGGGATGGGTGAAGATGGCGCTGTCGGTCCAGGCCATCTTCTCCGCATCGCAGATCCACTCCGGGTACTGGAGGGCCCGCTCAATCTCCTGCCGCTTGAGGAACTCCCCGTTCTGGTAGGCCTGGGGGCTCATCCAGTGGCGGGAGTAGACCACGTGCGCACCGTCGTAGGCTTCCCGCAGGTCGTGGGTGATCCGGAAGGAGCGGCCGTTCTGGCGGCAGTTCTCCTCCGTCCAGGCGATGACCTGGGGGTCCAGGTCGTACCCTTCCGGATAGGCCAGGGTCACGTCCATGCCGAAGCGGGAACCGATGAGGAGGGCCTCCTGGACCGAGCACCAGGAACGCGCCAGGGCCCCGTGCCCCCAGACGACGAGGAGTTTCTTCCCCTCCACGTTCCCCAGCCACTCCTGCCAGCCCATGATGTCGGCCAGGCCCTGGCAGGGGTGGAACTTGTCGTGGGCCATGGAGAGGACGGGGATGCTGGCCCAGTAGGCATACTCCCGGATGAGTTCGTCGCCGGCGCCGTAGTAGGGGATCTTGTCCTCCAGGATGCGGATGCCCAGGCCAGCGGCGTAGCGGCTCATGACCTTGGCCGCATCCTCCACCGTCTCGCCGGCGGTGGTGGCCGTCTTCAGGCGCATGGCCCCGGGCTCCAGGAACTGGGCGTGGCCCCCCAACTCCGTGGCCGCGCACTCAAAGGACTGGCGCGTCCGCACGGAGGGGTTGTAGAAGAACATGAAGAAGGTCTTGTGCTTGAGAAGAGAGGTGAAGCGGGGGGAGAAGCGGTGCCGCTTCATCTTGCGGGCCAGGTCCAGCACCGCTTCCAGTTCCTCCCGCGCCCACTCCTGGGTGCAGATGAGGTCTCGTCCGTAGAGGTCCATCGTGCCTCCTGGGCCAGAGGGCCGCTCTAGCGCATGACCAGGGCCATGACCGCCTTCTGCACATGCAGGCGGTTCTCCGCCTCGTCGAAGACGGCGGACTGGGGCCCGTCAATCACATCGTCGGTGACCTCAAAGCCGCGGTCGGCCGGCAGGCAGTGGAGGTAGATGGCGTGCTTGTCGGCCAGGGCCATGCGGTCCCGGTTGCAGATCCAGTCCTTGTTGGCATCAAAGATTTCCTGGGCCTTCTTGGGGTTGTCCTCGCCCACCGGGGGCTTGAACATGGGCACGGCGGTCCAGGCCTTGGGGTAGACCACGTGAGCGCCCTTGAGAGCGTCCTCAAAATCGTACTTGACCTGGAAGGAACCGCCCCGCTCCGCGGCGTACTTGCGGCAGGCCTCTAGCACCTCCGGGTCCAGTTCCATCCCTTTGGGATGCGCCAGGGTCACGTCCATGCCCATCATGGTGGCGGCGATGATGGCGCTCTGGGGGACGGCGCGGGGCTTGTGGATGCTGGGTGAGTAGGCCCAGCTCATCACGAAGCGCACCCCCTTGAAGGTCCCGAACTTCTCCTTGACGGTGAGGATGTCGGCCAGGGCCTGGAAGGGGTGGTACTTGTCGTCCTCCATGTTCAGGACGGGGATGTCGGCCCAGTAGGCGAAGTTGCGGAGGAGTTCGTGGGCTCCACCGTAGACCCAGTCCACCGGGTCGCCGTAGCAGCGGATGGCGATGGCATCGCCCATGCGGGCCAGCACCCGTGCCACGTCCGACACCCGTTCGGTGGAATAGGCCACCTCCTTGCCCGGGAGGGCCGGGGTGTAGATCTTGCCCGGGTCCAGGAAGTGGGCGTGACCCCCCAGTTGCGTCATCCCGGCCTCAAAGGAGTTCCGGGTGCGCAGGCTCTGGTTGTAGAAGATCATGAAAAGGGTCTTCCCCCGGAGGAGGTGGTCGTGGGGTTCGCCGATGGCCCGCCGCCGCTTCAGGTCCAGAGCCACATCCAGGATGGTCTCCACTTCCTCAGGCGTCCAGTCCAGAAGCGTGAGGAAGTCCCGGCCGCGAAAGGTTTCCGTCTTCATTGACTTGTCCCTCCCCTCAATCGGTGGATATCCCCTGCCATTGCCTCTTCGGGCCATCGGCCCAAGCAGTTAGACATCACAAATTATACCATGCTGCAGGGAGGATGGTCAAACTTCGGAGCAAGATGGACGCGGCCGCTGCCCCCACCCTGCTCCCCGAACCCCCTGCCGCGCCCCCGTCCATGTTTGACACATCCCCCAGGTTCACCTATAATCCAGGCCTATGAAGCACAAGGCTTCCATTCAAGTGCAGGCCAGGGCCCTGCAGTTCAACGTGGCGGGGCTCCTGCGCGCGGCCACGGGTGCCCAGCGCCGGCACACCATAGAGGTCAAGGCCCCTTCCCTGGAGGACCTGGTTTTCTCAGGCCCCCTCCACGGGACGGTCGTCCTGACGCGCACCGCGCAGGGCGTCCTCCTGGAGGCCCATCTGCAGACCGTGGTGCGCCTCACCTGCGACCGGTGCCTGGAGACCTTTGACCAGGCCCTGGACGTGACCTGGAGCGAGGAGTTCCACCCCAGCGTGGACATCTTGACCGGGCGGCCCCTCCCCGTGGACCTGGACGACCTGGACGAGGCCATCGTCATAGACGAGCATCACATCATGGACCTGGCGGAGACCATCCGGCAGCATCTGATCCTGGCCCTTCCCCTCCACCCCCTGTGCCGGCCCGACTGCGCGGGCATCTGCCCCATCTGTGGCGCGCTGCGCAACCGGGAGCCGTGCACCTGCGGGAGCGAGCCAGTGGACCCCCGCTGGGCGGCCCTGGCCTCTTTGCTGGGGGGTGAAGAGGAGCCCGGCCCCGATGCGTGAGGGCCCGCCAGGAGGTGCATTGGCCCGGGAGGGCTGTCAACGGACTTCCGGGAGCGGATTGCATGGATTCGGGGGCAGCAGGCCCCCGTCCTGGCCTGTAGGGGCAGGCCTTGTGCCTGCCCCTGGAGATTCAACAAGAGAGAAAAGGAGTAACGAACGTGGGCGCACTACCGAAGAAGAAAGTATCCAAGGGACGGCGCGACCGGCGCCGCAGCCACGATGCCCTGAAGGCCCTCCACTTGGTGGAGTGCCCCCAGTGCCACAACCTGCGGCAGCCCCATCGGGTCTGCCCGTCCTGCGGCTACTACCGCGGTGAAGAAGTGGTGAAAGTCAAAGAGGAGAAGAAGTAGGCGAGTCCCGCTGAGGAGGGAGGCCGTTGATTGACTTCTCGCTGACCGAAGAACTGCAGGACCTGCAGAGGCGGGCCCGGGAGTTCGCGGCGCGGGAGATCATCCCCATCGCCGCTGAGTACGACCGCCGCGGCGAGGTCCCCATGCACGTGGTGGAGCGGGCCTTTGAGGCCGGCTTCCTGAACCTGACAGTGCCGCGGGAACTGGGGGGCGGGGGGTGCAGCGCCCTGGCCAGCGCCATCGTGACGGAGGAACTGGCCTACGGCTGCGCCGGCATCACCACCACCATCATGGCCAACGGCCTGGCCCTCACCCCCCTCCTGCTCTTCGCCACTCCGGAGCAGTTGGAGCGCTTCGTGCGCCCCTTCTGCCAGAAGCCGCAACTGGCGGCCTTCTGCCTCACGGAGCGCCAGGCCGGCTCGGACGCGGGAGCCATCCAGACCACGGCCATCCCCGACGGGGACACGTATGTCATCAACGGGGTCAAGTGCTTCATCACCAACGGCGCGGTGGCCTCCCTGTACACCGTCTTCGCCCTCACCGACCCCGAACGGGGCCCACGGGGGGCCTCGGCCCTCATCGTCCCCGCCGATACACCGGGTATCTCCATCACCAAGGTGGAGGACAAGATGGGCCAGCGGGCCTCCAACACCGCCGAGATCACCTTCCGGGACGTCCGCGTGCCCAGGGAGAACCTCCTCTCCAAGGAGGGTCGGGGGCTTCAGGTGGCCCTGAAAACCCTGGACTATGCCCGGGCCGGCGTGGGGGCTCTGGCCACAGGGGTGGCTCGCCGCGCCCTGGACCTGGCCGTGGCTTACGCCAAGGAGCGCCACCAGTTCGGCATGCCCATCATCCAGCAGGAGATGGTGCAGCAGATGCTCGCCGACATGGCCATGAAGGTGGAGGCCTCCCGCCTGCTGACCTGGCAGGCCGCCTGGATGGTGGACCAGGGGATGCGCGTCACCAAGGAATCGGCTATGGCCAAGTGCTTCGCCGCGGACACGGCCATGGAGGTGACGACCAACGCCGTGCAGATCTTCGGCGGCTACGGCTACATGCGGGACTACCCCGTGGAAAAACTGATGCGGGACGCCAAACTGATCCAGATCTACGAGGGCACCAACCAGATCCAACGTCTGGTTATCGCCCGCCACCTGTGACCACGGGAGGCGCTTGTGGACGCGGCGACGGCGGTCCTCTTCCCAGGCCAGGGCTCGCAGCGGGTGGGCATGGGCCGGTCCCTCTACGAGGCGAGCGCCGCGGCCCGAGAAGCCTTTGACGAAGCAGAGGAGGCCCTGGGGTTCCCCCTGGCCCGCCTCTGCTTTGAGGGGCCCGAAGACGAACTCAACGACACCGCCAACGCCCAGCCGGCCCTCTTCGTCGCCTCCTTCGCTGCGTGGCGGGCCTTGGAGGACCTCCATGGGCCGCTGCAGCCGGGCTGGGCCGCGGGGCACAGCCTGGGGGAGTACACAGCGCTGGCTGTGGCCGGGTGCTTCTCCTTCGCGGAAGGGGTGCGGCTGGTCCGCCTGCGGGGGCTGGCGATGAAGACGGCCGGCGAAGACCCTCCCGGCGGGATGGCCGCGGTCCTCAGATTGGAGGACGAGGCGGTAGAGGCCCTTTGCCGGGAGGCCGCGGCAGCGACCGGCGGCGTGGTGCAGGTGGCCAACTACAACTGCCCGGGCCAGGTGGTCATCTCCGGCGACCGCCCGACGGTGGAACGGGCCAGCGAACTTGCCCGGGAGCGGGGAGGGCGTGTCGTCCCGCTGCGGGTGAGTGTGGCCACCCATTCGCCCTACATGCAAAGGGCAGTGGAGGCACTGCGGGAGGCCCTGGCCTCGGTGGACCTCCGGCCTCCCCGTATCCCGGTCGTCGGCAACGTCCAGGCTAAACCCCTGGAGACGGCCACCGAGGTGCGCCAGGAACTCCTGGCCCAACTGACAGCCCCCGTGCGCTGGACCCAGACGGTCCGGTACCTGGAGGCGCAGGGGGTGTCGGCCTTTGTGGAGGTGGGGCCGGGCAACGTGCTCACGGGGCTGGTGCGCCGCATCGCCCCGCAGGCCGCGGTCCGCACCGTGGGGGAGTGGGAAGAGGTCCTGGCCTGGCCAGGACAGTAGCCATCACCAGGGGGGAGCCGATGGGAGACTTGTCGGGCAAGGTCGCGATCGTCACGGGAGCCTCGCGCGGGATCGGCCGGGCCATCGCCCTGGAACTGGCCCGCAGGGGCGCGACAGTGGTGGTCAACTACCACACGAACGAGGCCGCGGCGCAGGAGGTGGTGGCCAAGATCCAACAGGCCGGAGGGCGTGCCCTGGCGGTCCAGGCGGATGTCTCCCAGTTTGAGGAGGCCAGACGTCTGGTGGACACCGCCACCGAAACCTTCGGCCAGGTGGACATCCTCGTCAACAACGCTGGCGTGACCCGCGATACGCTCCTCCTGCGCATGTCGGAGGAGGACTGGGACGTCGTCCTGGACACCAACCTGAAAGGGGCCTTCAACTGCATCAAGGCCGCGGCCCGCACCATGGTCCGGCGGCGCTTCGGGCGCATCGTCAACATCACTTCGGTGGCTGGGCTGGCCGGGAACGTGGGGCAGGCCAACTACTGTGCGGCCAAGGCTGGCCTCATCGGCCTGACCAAGGCCGCGGCCAAGGAACTGGGCCCCCGCAACATCACCGTCAACGCCGTGGCCCCTGGCTTCGTGGAGACCGACATGACCGCCAGCCTCCCCCAGGACCTGAAGGACACGGCCATCCGCATGACCCCTCTGGGGCGGGCGGGCACCCCGGAGGATATCGCGCAGGCGGTGGCCTTCCTGGCCTCCGATGAGGCCGCCTTCATTACGGGGCAAGTCCTCTCCGTGGACGGCGGCATGGTGATGCAGTAGGGCCCGGGCGCGCGAGGAGGGGCAGGAGATGGAGCATCCGTCCGCCGAACCGTTGGGCAAGACCACCATTGCCCCCGAAGTCCTGTTGACCATCGTCCGGCTGACGGTGCTGAGTGTGCCAGGGGTAGCGCGCCTCCATGCCCGCCGGGGAGGGGTGGGCCGCTTTCTCAGTGTGGGCCGCCTGGGCGAGGGGATCCACATGGACGTGCACGGAGATGCCGTGCGCGTGGACATCCACGTGGTCGTCCAGCCCGGCAGCCATATGCTCACCCTGGCCCGGACCATCCAGCGGGAGGTGGCGCGGGCCATCCACGACATGGTGGGCATGCAGGTGGAAGAGGTCAACGTCCACATTGAGGACGTCCTCTTCCCGGAACAGGGAGTGTGAGGCGAGGCCGGGAGAGGTGCGGTGAAAGTCCGACGCCGCGCACGGGCGACGGCCCTGCAAGCCCTGTTTGAGATAGACTGTGCGGGCCACGACCCCGAGACGGTGCTCAAGTACCGCTTTGAAGAGACGCCGCTGCCCGAAGAGGCCCAGGCCTTCACCCGACGCCTGGTCCTGGGGGTTGTGGCCCACCGCAGGCGGCTGGACGAGGCCATTGCCCAGCACGCCCGGGAGCGGCCCATAGAACAGGTAGCCATCGTGGACCGCAACATCCTGCGCATGGCCTGCTACGAACTCCTGGTGGACCGGGATGCACCAGTGAAGGTGGTCATCAACGAGGCGGTGGAACTGGCCAAGACCTTCGGCAGCGACTCCTCCCCCCGTTTCGTCAACGGGGTCCTGGGCAGCCTGGTCGCTCGGTTGAAAGAGGAGGGCCTGCTGGCAGAAGCAAGCCGCTCCAAGAGGGAGAAGGGATGAACTTCTTTGGCATCGGGCCCATGGAACTGGTCTTCATCCTGATCCTGGCCCTCATCATCTTCGGGCCAGGACGCTTGCCGGAGATCGGCCGCGCTCTGGGCAAGAGCATCCGCGACTTCCGCGCCATGACCCAGGAGGTCACCACCCAGTTCTCCCTGGAACTGGAGGAGGCCACGAAGTCCAAAGAGCAGGGGCCCCAGGCCCCGGCCCCGGTGCAGGGGGCCACGGAAGCGCCCACGCCGACAGAACCGCCCTCCCCGCCGGAGGCCGCGGCCGAGCCCCCCGGGGCGGAGGAAGAGGGGGCCATCCCAGCGGGCGAGGCCCAGGATCCAGGGGGAGCAGAAGGAGCGTCCCCCACACCGCCAGAAGGCGAGGTGGCAGGCTGAACCACGCGCCCCCCACCGACAGAAAAGGACCCCTCTCACCTGTGAGCACCTATGGCGGATAACAGCGCACCCGAACAGCGGACCGGACCGCAAGAGGAAGAAGGCGGGCCAGCCCTGACCATCCTGGAGCACCTGGAGGAACTCCGCTCCAGGCTGATCAAAGCCGGCCTGGCCCTCATCGCCGGTACGCTCATCAGCCTGGCCTTCACGCGCTACCTCCTGGAGATCCTCATCCGCCCCATGGGGGGCAAGACGCCTGTCGCGCTGCGGCCCACCGAGAGCATCCTGATCTACTTCAAGATCGCCCTGGTCGCGGGCGTGGTCATCGCCATGCCCGTCATCCTCTACCAACTGGTGGCCTTCGTCGTGCCGGGCCTGACGCGCAAGGAACGACGCTACCTCTACGTGCTCCTCCCGGCCGGCACCCTGCTCTACGCCACGGGAGTGGCCTTTGCCGGCTTCATCATGCTCCCGGTGGCCGTGCGCTACCTCCAGGGGTTCCTGGCCGACCTCATCACCCCCACCTACTCCATAGATTACTACATCTCCTTTGTCACCACCCTCCTCTTCTGGACAGGGGTGGTCTTTGAGACCCCCCTCGTCATCGCTTTCCTGGCCCGCCTGGGGGTGGTCACGCCCCAGTTCCTGAACCGCAACCGCAAATACGCGGTCATCCTCATCGCCATCATCGCGGCTGTCATCACGCCCACGCCGGACCCCTTCAACATGAGCATCGTCATGGTGCCCCTGCTCCTCCTCTACGAGGTGGGGGTGATCCTCGCCCGCCTGACCTACCGCCCTCGGGCCAGCGCCCCTCAGAAGAAGCCAGCCCCCGCTTCCAGGGCGCGGGCTGGGAGCACCACTGGCACCCCCACTTCCTCCGGGGGATAGACCTTTGCAGAGCCCAAACCAGGGAAAGGAGTGAGGTGCTTCAATGGCGAAGACGCGAGTGCTCATCATGGGAGCCGCGGGACGCGACTTCCACAACTTCAACGTCTTCTTCCGAGGCAACCCCGACTACCAGGTGGTGGCCTTCACAGCCACCCAGATCCCCAATATTGAGGGCCGTGTCTACCCGGCGGAACTGGCCGGCCCTGCATATCCTGAAGGCATCCCCATCTACCCCGAAGAGGAACTGGACCGCCTCATCGCCGACTTCCAGGTGGAGGTGGTGGTCTTTGCCTACAGCGATGTCTCCCACGAATACGTGATGCACAAGGCCTCCCAGGTGCTGGCGGCCGGCGCGGACTACTGGCTCATGGGCGGCAAGCACACCATGCTCAAGAGCAGCAAGCCCGTCGTCTCCATCGGAGCCGCCCGCACCGGCAGCGGCAAGAGCCAGACCACCCGGCGCGTCTGCGACCTCCTGCGGGAGAGGGGCTTCCGGGTGGTGGTGGTGCGGCACCCCATGCCCTACGGCAACCTGGTGGAGCAGGCCTGCCAGCGCTTTGCCACCTACGAGGACCTGGACCGCTACAAGTGCACCATTGAGGAACGGGAGGAGTACGAGCCCCACCTGGACCGCGGCATCGTGGTCTACGCGGGGGTGGATTACGAGGCGATCCTGCGCGCCGCGGAGAAGGAAGCCGACGTTATCGTCTGGGACGGCGGCAACAACGACCTCCCCTTCTTCCAGCCCGACCTGCACATCGTGGTGGTGGACCCCCATCGGGCGGGGCACGAGATTGCCTACCACCCCGGTGAGGCCAACGTGCGCCTCGCGGATGCCATCGTCATCAACAAGATTGACACCGCGGACCTCGCCAACATCGCCAAGGTGCGGGAGAACCTGCGCGGGGTCAACCCCACCGCCACCCTGGTGGAGGCCGCCTCCCCCATCTTCATGGAGGACCCGTCCGCCATCCGCGGCAAGCGGGTCCTGGTGGTGGAAGATGGCCCCACCCTGACCCATGGCGAGATGGCCTACGGTGCGGGCATCGTCGCCGCCAGGCGCTTCGGTGCGGCCGAGATCGTGGACCCCCGCCCCTACGCCGTGGGCTCCATCCGGGAGACCTTCCGCAAGTACCCCCAGACCGGCCCCCTTCTGCCGGCGATGGGGTATGGAGAGCAGCAGATCCAGGAGTTGGAGGAGACCATCAACGCCGTCCCCTGCGATCTCGTGATCGTGGCGACCCCCATTGACCTGCGCCGCGTGGTGCGCATCCAGCATCCCACGCAGCGCATCCGGTACGAACTGCAGGAGATCGGCCGGCCCACTCTGGCCGACGTGCTGGACGCGCACCCGGCCTTCCGACGCTGACAGGAGCCATCTCCACCGAGCACGCTTCCAACGGACGGTCTCCCGGCGAGGCCGTCCGTTGGTTTTTCGCCCGTCGGAGGCCGGGAGCGGCGCGGGACACCGTCCTGCCGAGGCCACGGAGGCAGGCTGTGGTGGCATGCGCCGAGTTGCCTTCCAGCGAGGTCGTGGTATAATGTCATTTGACGACCCCCGCATGAGCGTTGCTCCGTCGGAAACCGTTCTGCACCAGCAACATCTCCCCGGATGGGGACCTGCCCCCGAAGGGCGCGGCGAGCGAACGCAGGAGGAGGACTGCTGGGCACCTGCGGTGCGATGTGCCAGACACATGGAAGGCCGCGGAGCCAGCACCGACGGGCTCACCTCGCATCCGGCTCCTTCCCCGAGCAGGCTCCAAAGCCTTGCCGTCCGAGGTCAGGGCTCGGACACCACCAGGTCGCCTGGCCGCACGCCACCGCCGGAGGAGAAAGCCACCACAGCCCGGTTGTGCTGCTGAGGCTGGTAGACCGCCACCCATCGCATATCCCTGTAGGCCAGGGCGAGAGCGGTCCAGAGCCAGAGGGGCAGTTTGCCGCTGAGGACGATCCCTGTCTCCCGCTGGATGGCAGGCACAACCAGGTCCTGCGCCTCGGCATAGTCCAGGTAGGAGCCCTTTATGGACGCCTCCAGGCGAATGTGGTCGCCGCGATAGAGGATCTGGATGCGCAGAGGACCCTCCGGGGCTTCCTCTCCGCGTGCCAGGGCAGGCGGACCCACCCACCCCAGGCGCACGTCAAATTGATAGAAGGGCGCTGGCGGTGTGAGGAGGGCCACGGCTGCATAGAGCCACACCGGGCCGCGTCCGTAGAGCCCCAGGGGGACGCCTTCAGGGAGGTAGGCAAGGACGCGCGGAAGGTCCGCTGGCTGCCAGCGGTCGGGATCGGCCCTGAGGGTGTGGGCAAGGCGGGCGAGGTCCACCACCGTCTCCACAGGGGCTTTGGCGATGTGGGCCTGGCGGATTTCGTCGGGAGAGTAGGCGAAGAGGAGGGCAAGCCTTTCCACCAGGGCATCAAAGGCGGGGCCAGAGGCGAGCGTACCCCGCTCCAGGCCGGTGATCACCCCCTGGAGCACGCGCCCCCGATCGTCCACGGTCTGGTGGCCGACGAGTTCCGAGCGCAGGTCTGCCAGGAGGGTGAGGCCGTGCCGCCGGGCGAGG
>JBMFPD010000064.1:0-13473 GCA_049969295.1 Anaerolineae bacterium
GACACATCTCGCTATAATGGTAGCGTTTGGACGTGGAAACGTGGTCCCCTGTGGCCGGCAGGCGAAGCATGGCGCTGTTCGCTGACCTTGAGGAAGACGAAGAGGCACTGGCGCCCGGTCCCTCCCCGGTGCTGGTGGTGGTGCTCACCCGCCCCAAGGACCTCCGGATCGCCCGCGAGGAAGGGTGGTACCGCATTCCTGTCCGGCACGCCCCGCGCCGCCTGGCGGCGGAGTACCTGGCGTTCTACCTGACCGGGGCCTTCGGCGAGGAACGCTGGACCGTGCGCTACTACGCCCCCGTGCGCCGGTACCATCTTGCCACCCGCGCGGAACTCCTGCCCGACGAAGCGGACCACCCCCGCGCGCAGGACCTCTACTATAAAGTGGAGATCGGTCCCCTCCAGGAACTGCCTCACCCCATCCCCAGCCGCCGTCTGCGCCGCATCACCTTCATCATGACGGACCTGGAGCGCCTCTTCACTGCCCGCGAGATCAACGACCTGTGGGGCGGTAACCACCGGCAGGACCTCCTCTGGCAGGAACTCAAACACCGCCATCTGGAGGCCGAGCGGGGACTGGAAGTGCGCGAGGGACGGGCTACCTACCGGGTGGACTTCGCCATCCCCTGCGCGCGGGGGACAGTGGCCATCCAGGTGGGGGCAGGGGAGGGGGACCTTGCCCCTCTGGACCGGGCCTGGGAGGGCATCCTGCAGGCACGGGGGTGGCGGTGCCTTCGGTTCACCGGTCGGGAACTGGATGAGGCCTTGGCACGCTGCGTGGAAGAAGTCGTGGAGGCTGTCCGGCGGCTGGGTGGGCAGCGCCCTGGCCCGTTGGAGCAGGGCGAAGGCGTCCTCTGACTGGGCATAGGACGGTGCTCCCAGGCATGCTCCTTCATCTTTGAAGCGCGCGGGGAGGGATGCCCGCCACGTCCATGGCCGCGCGGGCACCCCGCCCCCATCTGGAGATGCAGGAAGAAGTCCGGGTTTTCTGGCCCTAAGCCCGGGGACGGACCTTCCTCAAGAAGGTCGGGATGTCCAGGTCCTCCTTGTCGCCGCTCGCCTGCGGCCGGAAGGGGATGGTCTTCGCGTCCTCCCGCACGCGCTGCGGCTGCTGGGCCTGCTTCTCCACCGCCTCAAACCCCGTGGCGATGAGGGTGATCTGCACCTGTCCGTTCATCTCCGGCGAGATGACCGCGCCGAAGATGATGTTGGCCTCCGGGTGGGCGCTGTCTTGGATCACATCGGCCGCCTCGTACACCTCGTGCATGGTGAGGTCTGGGGAACCGCAGATGTTGAAGAGCACCCCCCGGGCCCCCCGGACAGTCAGGTCCAGCAGGCGGCTGGTGATGGCCTGCTCCGCGGCCTGGCGCGCCCGGTTCTCGCCGGACCCGCGGCCGATGGCCATGAAGGCCGAGCCCCCCTCGCTCATCACAGCGCGCACGTCGTTGAAGTCCAGGTTGATGAGGCCCGGCTTGGTGATCAACTCGGAGATGCCCTGGATGCCCTGGCGCAGTACGTCGTCCGCCAGTTTGAAGGCTTCCTGCATGGGCACCCGCTCGTCCACGATCTCCAGCAGGCGGTCGTTGGGGATGACGATGAGGGTATCCACCGTCTCCTTGAGGGCCTTCAGCCCTTCCTCGGCGATCTTCATCCGCCGTTGCCCCTCAAAGCGGAAGGGCTTCGTCACCACGCCGATGGTCAGGGCTCCGCTCTCCTTGGCCAGCCGGGCGATGATGGGGGCTGCTCCGGTGCCGGTGCCCCCTCCAAGGCCGGAGGTGATGAAGACCATGTCGGCTCCCGCCACGACCTCCGCCAGTTCGTCGCGGGATTCCTCGGCCGCCTTGGCCCCCACCGTCGGGTCTCCGCCGGCTCCCAGCCCTTTGAGCAGCTTCTCCCCGATGCGCACCCGCACCTGCGCGTTGGAGAGCATCAGGGCCTGGGCGTCCGTGTTCACGGCCACGAACTCCACGCCGCGGATCCCCTCCTCAATCATGCGGTTCACGGCGTTGCTCCCGCCACCGCCCACTCCGATGACCTTGATGCTTGCGAAATTGGTGACCGTCTCCATCGTCCCTTGGTGCATCTCCAGACTCCTTTCCTCTGGTGGCTCTGGTATCGGCATTCCCCTGCCGGGCCCTCTGGACCAACCGTCTTCCATGAACGAGTCGAAGAACACGCTGCACCTCCCTCGTTCGTACCTCAGCGGCCAACCTGCCGAACGTTTCCCCGCTCCGTTCGTCCTTCCAGCCCTTGCTCACTCGGGCAGGAACATCCGCAGCCACTCCAGGACCCGTGCCCAGAGCCCCGTTTCTCGCTTCGCGGGCTGCACCTCCAGGGCCCGGGTCTCCCGCCATGCCCACAGGAGGATGCCCACGCTGGTAGCGTAGGCCGGGTCGGAGACCTTCTCCACCAGCCCTTCCACCCCGCGGGGGACGCCGATGCGGGTGGGCAGCCCTAGCACCGAGCGCCCCAGTTCCCGCAGCCCGGCCAGGTTGGCTGACCCACCGCACAGGACGAGCCCTGCCGGCAGCAGGCCGTCAAACCCCGAACGTTTCACCTCCCGCATGATGAGCGTCAGGATTTCTTCTGCACGGGCCTCCAGAATCTCCGCCACATAGGTGCGCAGCACCGGCTGTCTGCCGCTGTCGCCGAAGAGGGCGACCTCAATGGCTTCGTCCTGCGGCACTTCGGCCACCAAGGCATGGCCGAAGCGGCGCTTCACCTCCTCCGCCGTGGTGAAGGGCGCCCGCAGCCCGATGGCCAGGTCGTTGGTCAGGTGGTTCCCCGCCACCCGCAGGACCGTGGTGTGGCAGATGGACTCGTTGATGAAGACCCCGATGTCGGTGGTCCCCCCGCCGATGTCCGCCAGAACCGCCCCCATCTTGCGCTCCTGGGGGGTGAGGACGGCCTCGGCGGAGGCCAGCGCCTGGACGACGAGGCCCTGCACCTCCACCCCAGCCCCCTCCACACAGCGCACCAGGTTGCCGATGGCCGTGGAGGAGCCGGTCACCACGTGGGCATCTACCTCCAGGCGGAACCCCTGCATCCCTTCGGGGTCCATGATCCCCGGCTGGTCGTCCACCGTGTAGGACCGGGGGATGACGTGGATGATATCCCGGTTCTGGGGGATGACGATGGTCCTGGCTGCCCGTAGGACCCTTTCTACGTCCTCCTTTGTCACGCCGCGGCGCGGGTTGGCCACGGCCACCGCTGCCCGGCTGTTCGTCGCCGTGATGTGGGTGCCGCCCACGCCGACCCACACCCGTTCCACGGGGTAGCCGGAAAACTGCTCCGCCTGGCGGATGGCCTCGCCGATAGCCCGGGTGGCTTCCCGCACGTTCACGACCACCCCTTCGTCCAGCCCGCGCGAGGCCACCTCGCCCATGCCCACGATGCGCAGGCTCTCCCGCTCCGTGACCTCCCCGATGAGGACGCAGATCTTGGTGGTCCCCACGTCAACCCCTACGATGGTGCCGTCCACAGCCCTCTCTCCCGAGCCGTCTCCAGCCCTACGGCCGAACCACCGGGTACTGGTACTCCAGGTGGATCTCCGAAGCGGAAGAGCCCCGAGCCTCCAACTCCGCCAGGAGCCTCTTCAGCACCTGCACGCGGGCGGGCAGGTCTTCCGTGCCCAGGAAGACCCGCGTCCCGTCGGCCATGCGGAAGCCCAGACCATTGGCCTGGCTGTACTCAAACTCCGTCACTTCGGGGAGCAGGGTTGCCAGTTCCTGCATCCCCTGGACCAGGCCCGGCTCCACCCGCTCCCCTGGTTGCCGAGCCCCCCGGTCCACCTCCACCACTGTCACGGCCTCCGGGAGCGCCCCTTCCGCCGGGAAGAGCACGCCCTCCTCATCCACCCAGAACTGCTCCGCCCCGACCCGCCACTGGAGGACGGGCTTCCGCTCCACCACCTCCAGGGTGATGCGGCCGGGCAGGTGGCAGCGGACCTCGGCCTCCCGCACTCCAGGCAGGGCCAGGAGCCGCGCCTGCACGGCAGCGGGGTTGACGAAGAAGATGTGGTACCCTTCCGGCACGCCGGCTTCCTGCACCAGGCGTTCCGCGGGGAGGAACTCGTTGCCCAGCACTTCCACCCGGGAGATATAGCAGGCGTCCGACAGGGATACCCAGAGGGCCAGCCAGGTCCAGAAGGCTAGCGCCAGCAGGCCCCAGAGGCGCGGGGCCAGGGCCTGGACCTGGGACCGCCCTGGGATGACCAGAGGCCTCTGCCAGACGCGGGGCCGCGCCACCTCCGCATACCGGGGGCTGGAAGCGGGCCTGACCTTCGCCACCCGCTTCCTGACCCGGGGGTGCAGAGGACGCGGCCTCCGGGCCCGCTCCACGCGGGCAGCAGTCTCAAAGGTCCAGTCCCGAGGGCCCAGCGCCGCTCCGTCGCGGTCACTGGGGCGAGCCTTCCGTTTCACCCTACTCCCCTCTGTCCAGAGAAGCCAGGGCCGCCTCGCCCCCCGTGGGGAAGGAGGTCACGTTCTGCGCCCTGTCTGCATGCCGTTCCAGCGCCAGTTGGATCAACCGGTCAATCAGTTCCGGGTACGTGAGGCCACTGGCCTCCCACAACTTGGGGTACATGCTGATGGGCGTGAAGCCTGGGATGGTGTTCACCTCGCTCACGTAGAGGGCCTCGGTCCGCCGGTCCAGCAGGAAGTCCACCCGCGCCATCCCCGCGCAGTCCAGGGCGATGTAGGCCGCCAGGGAGAGGGCCCGCACCCGCTCCGTCAGTTCCGGGCTGATGGGGGCCGGGATCAGGAGTTGCGAGCCCTCCTCCACGTACTTGGCCCAGTAGTCGTAGAACTCGCGGCAGGGCACGATCTCGCCGGGCACCGACGCCTGAGGCTTGTCGTTCCCCAGGACGCTGCACTCAATCTCCCGGGCGTCCACGGCCTGTTCCACCAGCATCTTGCGGTCGTACTGAGCCGCCTCGTCCAGCGCGGCCCGCAGTTCCTCCCGGTCGCGCGCCTTGGTCACCCCCACGCTGGAGCCCAGGTTGGCCGGCTTTACGAAGCACGGGTATCCCAGGGCCTCCTCCACCCGGTCCACCACCTCGTCCGGCCGCTCCCTCCACTGCCACCGGAAGACCACCTCGTGCCGCACCACCGGCAGTCCCCTGGCCAGGAAGACCGCCTTCTGGAGTGCCTTGTCCATCCCCACGGCCGACGAAGCCACGCCCGCCCCCACGTAGGGCACGCCGGCCAGTTCCAGGAGGCCCTGCACCGTGCCATCCTCGCCGAAGGGCCCGTGCAGGACGGGGAAGAAGACGTCCACCTCCAGACGCTCCTTCCCGTCCACCGTGTTTCCCTCCAGGACGAGCAGGTGCGGGTCCCGGGGGTCGGCGACGAGGGCCACCGGCACCGAGCCTCCGGCCTCCGGCCCCTTTAGGAGCGACTTCATGGGGTCCCCGCCGGCGAGCCATGTCCCCTCCCTGGTGATGGCGATGGGGACGACCTCGTACTTCTCCTGGTCCATGGCCCCCATGACGCCGCGGGCCGAGAGGATGCTCACCTCGTGTTCCCCAGAGCGCCCACCGAAGAGGACGCCCACCCGCAGCCGATCGCCGATCATGTCCACTCTCCCAGCCGCTCAATCTCGGGTTCAAGATGTATGCCAGTGGCCTTCCACACTGCCTCCTGGATGTGCTCCACCAGGGCCCAGACGTCCTGGGCCAAGGCCCCGCCCGCGTTCACGATGTAGTTGGCGTGCCGGGGCGAGACCACGGCGCCCCCGATGCGGACCCCCTTCAGGCCCGCCTCCTCAATGAGGCGGCCCGCCGCAAGCCCCTCCGGGTTGCGGAAGACGCTGCCGGCGCTGGGCTCTCTGGGCTGGCGGGCTCTCCGTTCGGCCTGGTAGCGCTCGGCCCGGCCCTGCAGCACCTCTGCGGGGGCTGGCTGCAACCTCAGTTCCGCCATGAGGAGCATTGGCCGCACAGACGCGGCCTTCCACCGGCTCGTCCGATAGCCCAGCCCTGCCTCTGCCCGTTCCACCCAGCGGCGTCCTCCTCCCCTTTCCAGAACCTGCACCCTCTCCAGGGCATCGGCCATGCACCCTCCGTAAGCGCCGGCATTGCCCAGCACCGCACCGCCCACCGTCCCGGGGATGCCCACGGCCCACTCCAGTCCTCCGAGGCCCTGCCGCACTGCCCAGCGGGCCAGGCCCGCCAGGGGCACGCCACACGGCACACGGACCGTGCCTTCCTCACCCACCTCGGGCCGCCCCAGGGGAGAATGGAACTGCACCACGAGCCCCCGGATGCCCCGGTCCGACACAAGCACGTTGCTCCCGCCCCCCAGGAGGGTGACCGGCACTCCCATGTCCCCAGCCACCCCGACGGCCTCTGCCAACCTCTCGGGGTCGGCCACAGCGACCCACAGGTCGGCTGGCCCCCCGATGCGGAAGGTCGTGTGGCGGGAGAGCGGTTCGTCCCGCACTGGCCGCAGGCCCATCGCCGCCAGGGACCGCTCCAGCGCCTCCAGAGGGCTGCCCGGGCTCACCGCACCTCCTCAAGGGCTGCCAGGAGCAGGTGCCCCACGCGATTGCCGTCCCCTGCGCTCAACGTCACCACGGCGTCGCCGGGCCGCACCCGGTCCAGGAGGACCCGCGCCGCCTCCTCCACCGAGAGGACAAAGGCAACCTCCGTCCCCTGGATCGCCCGGGCCAGGCCCTGCGCCGCGGCCACCGGGTCGCCCTGCTCCCGGGCTGGGAAGACCGGCAGGACCACCACCGCGTCGGCCTCGGAGAGGCTCGCGGCGAACTCGGCCTCCAACGCCGCCAGCCGGGAGAAGGTGTGGGGCTGGAACACGGCCCAGACCTTCCGTCCCGGGTAGGCCTGCCGCACCCCTTCCAGCGTGGCCCGGATCTCCGTGGGGTGGTGGGCGTAGTCATCCACCACCACCACGTCCCGGGCCACCCCTAGGAGTTCGCACCGCCGCGCCACCCCGCGGAAGTGGTCCAGGGCCCGCTGCACCGCCTCCCAGGGAACCCCCAGATGTCCTGCCACGGCCACCGCTGCCAGCGCGTTGGCCACGTTGTGCCGCCCAGGGACGTGGATTGCGAACTTCCCCACCGGCTCGCCCAGCCACGAGGCCGTGAACTGGCTCCCTCTCTCCGAGGCGGTGACCTCCTCGGCCCGCAGTGCCGCCAGAGGGCCCAGGCCGTAGGGGATGAAGCGCGCCCTCTGGAGAGGGACCCCCTGCCCGAGGGCGATCCCGCCAGCCCGCGCCTCCAAAAGGCCTCGCACCCCCTCGTGGTCCACACAGGCGACGAGACACCCTTCCTCCGGCACCCCCGCCACGAACTCCCGGAAGGCCGCGGCCATGGCCTCGGGGCTTCCGTAGCAATCGGGGTGGTCCCAGTCCAGGTGCGTCACCACGGCCACCTCCGGCCGCAGGGCCAGGAACATGCGGTCGTACTCGTCGGCCTCTATCACGAAGAACTCGCCCTGGCCGGCCTGGGCGTTGGTCCCCAGGCCCCTCACCACGCCCCCCACGAGGAAACTGGGGTCCAGCCCTGCCTCCAGGAGGGTCAGGGCGATGAGGGCCGTGGTGGTCGTCTTGCCGTGGGTGCCGGCCACCGCCACCGTGCGCCGGGGGCCGATGAGGTCCCCGAGGATCTGGGCCCGCTTGACCACCGGCAGACCGCGGCGCCTCGCCTCCGCCACCTCCGGGTTGTCTGGCGGGATGGCAGAGGAGATGAGCACGAGTTCCGCACCTCCCACCTGGCTGGCGGCGTGCCCCCGGAAGACCCTCACGCCCTGTGCTTCCAGTTCCCGCAGGGTGGGGGAGTCCGTCTGGTCCGACCCGGAGACCTCGTGCCCCCGGGCCCGCAGGATACGGGCGATGCCGGAGAGCCCAGCGCCGCCGATCCCTACCAGGTGCACGCGCCGCGGGATCATCGCTTGCCCATCTCCCAGTTGGCGATCTTGCCGATGATCAGCGCCCCCACGATGAGGCCCAGGAAGACGGCCACGTAAAGGCCGTACCCCTGCAGCCCTGCTGCCTGGGCGTCCGCACTCACGGCGATGGCCACCTTGCCCGGCTCCAGCCCTCCAGCAGCGAGCGCGGAGACCTGGGCTGTGGGCTGGGGCAGGTGCTGCACGTACTTGACCAGGTACTCCTTGACCAGCGAGATGACGATGAAGCCGTTGAAGGCCCCCAGAAGCCCTCCCAGGAGGTGGCTCAGGGGGGTGAGGGTATCCCCCGCGCCCAGAGCCAGCCTCCCGCCCAGGTAGGAGAGGGCCACGCCGATCCCCGTCAGCCAGAGGAGGAACTGGTAAGGGTTCTCCGGCGTGAAGACATCGCCCATCTCCTTGTACGTCTTCAGGATGTTCTCCAGGTCCAGCGTCAGCCCGCCTTTCAGGAAGGCGAGGAAGAGTTTGAGCAACTTGTTGATGTACACGATGATGGGCCCTGCCAGTTCCGGCTTGGCCAGGAGGGCCACCAGCACCAGGAGGACGACGGTGGTCACCCCCTCCCTGAGCCACCCCCGGAAGAAGCCGATGCCGGCGAAGAGGAGCACGGCCACCAGCACCAGGGTATCGTAGTCAATCGTGATCACGCCCATCGCACTCTCTCCAAGGGCTGCGGGCTGCGAGGTCCAGCAGGCACTGGGCCACGGCCCAGGCCGCCTCCGGGCGGGCCAGCGCCCGCGAGCGCTCCGCCATCTCCCGGAGCCTCGTCGGCTCCGCCGCCAGCCGCTCCAGGAGGCCGGGGAGATCCTCCCCCAGCCGCGCATCGGAGACCCGCACTGCAGCCCCTCGCTCCACCAGGAACGCTGCGTTGACCTCCTGGTGCTGCCCCGCGTAGGGGTAGGGCACGAGCACCGCTGGCAGCCCCCGCACCGGGAACTCTCCCAGCACCGACGCCCCTGCCCGGGCCACCACCAGGTCCGCCGCGGCGAGGGCCAGGGGCATCTCCTCGTGCAGGTAGGCGTACACGTGGTACCGGCTTTTCAGTTCGGGGGCCACGGCCTCCCGCGCCGCCTGCACCGTTTCGTAGTCCAGGAGCCCCGTGATGTGCACCACCTGCCAGTGGCGCAGGATCCGCTCTGCGGCGCTGCTCACTGCCAGGTTGATGCTCCGAGCGCCCCGGCTTCCCCCTGTCACCAGAAGGGTCAGCATCCCGGGGTCCAGCCCCAACCTCTGGCGGGCCCCGGCGCGCTCGGCTTCCGCCACCGCCCGCCGGACCGGGTACCCGGTGACCACGGCCTTCCCCCTGGGGAAGTACCGCACCACCTTCTCGGCCGTGACCGCCACCCTCTGGGCCAGCCTGGCCAGCAGGCGCACGGCCAGGCCCGGCTCCAGGTCCGGCAGGTAGATGCAGATCGGCACCCGGCATGTCCGGGCCGCCAGGGCCACCGGCACCCCCACGTACCCCCCGGTCAAGAGGACGACGTCTGGGCGGAACTCCCGCATCCACCGCCGCACCTGCCACGAGCCAACCACCATGCGGACCGCGTTCCCCGCCACCACCCACGGGGCCCGGCCGCGGACCTGCCCCGTCTGCGCCAGTTCCAGCGGAAGCCCTGCCCGCCGGATAAGGTCCACCTCCATCCCTCCTGGGCTGGCCACGAACCGCACGTCTTCTCGGCGGAGCACACCCCGGGCCAGGAGTTCCTCAAGGACTGCCAGCGCCGGATAGACGTGCCCGCCGGTCCCGCCACCCGAAACGACCAGGCGCATCCAGGGTCCCTTCCTCTACGCAGGCGCGCCAGACGCTGTTCAGGAGGCCCACTGCGGCCATGCAGGTCACCATGCTGGACCCTCCAGCGCTGACGAAGGGCAGGGTCATCCCCGTGGCCGGCAGGAGGGCCGTGACGACGCCGAAGTGGATGGCTGCCTGCAGGCTGAGCCAGATGGTGCAGCCTGCCGCCAGGAGCATCCCCATGCCGTCCGGCGCGTGGAATGCGATGCGAAATCCCCGATAGGCCATCCAGGCCACCAGGAGGAACACCAGCAGAGTCCCGAGGAGCCCCAGTTCCTCGCCCACCACGGCCAGGATCTGGTCGCTGTGGGCCAGTGCCAGGTAGATTTTGTAGACCCCCTTGCCCAGCCCCACTCCCAGGGGGCCGCCGTGCCGCAGGGCGTACAGGTTCATGTGGGACTGGTCGTTGCCAGGACCGAGGGGGTTGCGCCACACCCCCTGGAACTCCTCCAGCCGGTGGGCCACGTAGTCCAACTGAGAGGCCACCAGGCGCAGGGTCAGCCCACCGAGGCCCCCGGCGATGACGATCTGCAGGAGTTCCGCCCCAGCGATGAAGAACATGGCTCCCGCTGTCACCACCACGACGATGGTCGTGCTCAGGTCTGGTTCCTGGAGGATGAGCCCGGCCACGACCCCCAGGATCACCGAGAACGGCACGAGGCCGTAGTTAATCTGGCGGATCTGCTTGCCCCGCGAGGAGAGCCAATCCGCCACGTAGATGACCACGGCGAGTTTGGCGAACTCGGAGGGCTGGATGGAGGTGCCCCCCAGGACGATCTGGCGGCTGGACCCGAAGAGGCGTTGCCCCACCACCAGCACTGCGGTCAGGCCGATGAGGGCTATCCCCAGGAGGACCATTGACCGCCGGTGCCAGAACCGGTACGGGATGCGCGCCATGACGACCATGGCCACTGCCCCCACCGCAATGTACTCCACCTGTCTGACGAACCAGGTGGTCTCCGTGTACATGGCGCTGTGGACGGCAAGGAGGCCGATGGCCAGGAGGCCGCTCACCGCGACCAGCATCTGCGCGTCAAATTGGAACCACTGGGCGGCCTTCGCTCGCATCTCCTCACCCCCACCTAGCCTTCGTCCAGGGCGTGCACCAGGGTCCGGAAGTGCGCCCCCCGCTCTTCGTAGTCCCGGTAGGCGTCAAAACTGGTCCCTCCCGGCGAGAGGAGGACCACATCGCCCGGTCGGGCGACCTCCGCTGCCCGCTGCACTGCCTCGGCCAGGGTGGTGCAGCGCACGATGGGCATCTCCCGCGCCGCGAGGTGCGGCTGTTCCGCCGCCACCTTGCGCACGACCCCCTCAATGAGGGGAGCAGCCTCCCCGAAGAGGATGAGGGCCCGCACCTTCTGCCAGCACAGGGCGGCCATCTCCTCCCAGGGCAGGTGCTTGTCGCGCCCCCCGGCGAGGAGGACGATGGGTGCATCAAAGGCCCGCAGCGCGGCGGAGGTCCGCTCCGGCGTCGTGGCGATGGAATCGTTGTACCAGCGCACGCCGCCCCGCTCCCGGACCAGTTCCAACCGGTGCGGCACCCCCGGGAAGGTGCGGATCACCTGGGCCATGGCCTCTGGCACGGCGCCGGCCTGAGCCGAGATGGCGCACGCGGCCAGCACATTCCGAAGGTTGTGGGTCCCCAGGAGCCGCATCTCGCTGGCCCGGCAGACCGGCATCTCCTCCGCCTCCGTCCGCAGCACGATCCAACCGTCCGGGCGGAGGTAGGCTCCGGGCTCTGGCTCCACCTCCCCGGCGCTGAAGAGCAGGACGCGCCGACTCTCTTCCTGCAATTCCCGTGCCATTTGCCGCGTGGCGGGGTTCTCCGCCGAGAGGACCACCACCCCCTCCGCCCCCTGGTGCCGGTAGATGTGGCGCTTGGCCTCCACGTAGGCTTCCATGCTGGGGTGGCGGTCCAGGTGGTTCGGCGTGATGTTCAGGATTGCCGCCACAGGAGGGCTCACGCCCTCCGGCCGGCACACAGAGGCCAGGGCGGCCCCCCGGCCCCGGGCTTCCTCCACCGGGACGAAGTACTCCAGTTGGAAACTGGAGAGTTCCATCACCACCCGGTCGCCGTGCTGCATCTCGTCCAGGTGTCCCACCAGGGGCCGCCCGATGTTGCCGCCCACCCAGGTGCGGAAGCCGGAGGCTGCGAGCATCTCCCCCACGAGGGCCGTCGTCGTGGTCTTGCCGCTGGAGCCGGTGATGCCCACCACCAGCCCTGGCGCTCGCTGGCACACGAGCCGCGTCTCCGTGGTCAGGGGGATGCCCCGCCGCCGGGCCTCCTGGAGGAGGGGGATGTCCCCGGGCACGCCCGGGCTGACGAAGACGAGGTCCGTCTCCAGGAGGTCCAGCGGGTGACCTCCCAGCACGAAGCGGATGGGCCAGGCCCGGAGGCGCGCCAGGTTCTCGCGCAGGGCGGCCTCATCCTTGAGGTCGCTGGCCGTGACCGCCGCGCCGTGGCGCGCCAGGTACTCGGCCAGGGCCACACCCTCACGCGCCAACCCGATGACCGTGACCCGCAAGCCTGCCAGATCGCTCACACTACCAACACGTGCTCCGCGTTCCACATCAGTTCCAGGATGCGGTCGTCGCTCTCCAGCCTGCCGACGGCCAGGTCGTTCTTTAACCCGCCTTCCCGCGCGCACTCCTTGCAGACGATGAGTTCCACGCCCCGTGCCTCCAGTTCCATGAGTTGGGGCAGGATGCTGGAGTCCCTGAGCACCCAACTCAGGCCCTCGGTGTAGAAAAGGACCTTGGCCACAGGGCGCTCCGCCTGCAGGAGCATGGCCACCACGGCCTCCAGCCGTTCGCGCGGCGACTCCCCGCCCTCGGAGTCCGATGCATTCCGACTGACGACGATGGCCACCGATCCGCTCATGCTCGTGTTTCCTCCGCTCTTCGGCTTGACCGTCCGGCCCTCCGGAACTCTGCCCGTTGCCTCCAGGCAATCAGGTGCCCGACAACATCAGATGAGCGCCAGGGCGATCCCCAGCATCCCTGAAAGCACGCTCACCAGCCAGAACCGCTGCGTCACATGGGTCTCCGACCACCCCAGGAGTTCAAAGTGGTGGTGGAGAGGGGCCATCTTGAAGAGGCGCTTGCCTCCGGTCAACTTGAAATAGGCAACCTGGAGGATGTCCGAGAGCGCTTCGGCCACGAAGACCAGCCCCACCACCGGCAGGAGGAGCCACTGTCCGGTCATCAGGGCTACCACGCCCAGGGTGGCCCCGAGGGCCAGGGCCCCCGTATCCCCCATGAAGAGTTCCGCGGGGTAGGCGTTGTACCACAGGAAGGCCAGCAGCGCGCCCACCACGGTGAAGCAAAAGGTCACCAGGTACACCTGCCCCTGGAGGTAGGCGATGACGCCGTAGCAGGCGAAGGAGAGGGCGGCGATGCTCCCCGCCAGCCCGTCCAGCCCATCGGTGAGGTTGACGGCGTTGGACGTGCCCACGATGATGAACATGGCGATGGGGATGTACAAGGGGCCGATGTTGATCTTCTGAGGCACCCCGGGCAGGGCCACGCTGTGCAGGTCCAGCCCGAAGTACAGCGCCAGCGCGGTGAGGAAGGCGATCCCCACCTGCCAGAAGAGCTTCCTCCCCGGCAGGAGACCCTGCTCCCGGTTCGTGCCCAGCACCCCCTTCAGGTCGTCCACGCCCCCCAGGATGCCGAAGGCCAGCATCACCCCCATCGGCACCAGGATGGACCGGCCGATGAGGGTGCGCCCCCAGAGGTTCATGATGTTCAGGACCGCCGTGATGACC
>JBMFPD010000065.1:0-13456 GCA_049969295.1 Anaerolineae bacterium
GGTCCTGGGCGAAGGCCCCAGCCCGCTCGGCCGCCACCAGGCTCACGGTGCAGCCCCCAAAGCCAGCCCCGGTCAGCCGGGAACCGAAGCAGCCCGGAAGCCCGCGGGCCAGGTCCACCATCAGGTCCAGTTCAGGGCTGCTCACCTCGTAAAGGTCCCGCAGGCTGGCATGGGAGGCGTCCATCAAACGGCCCACCTCCTCCAGGTCGCCGGCGCGCAGAGCCCTCACCGCAGCCAGCACCCGCTCGTTCTCCTGCACCACGTGGGCGCAGCGGCGGTAGACCGATTCGGGCAGGTCCGCCCGCCAGCGCTCCAGGGCCTCCCAGGGGACGTCCCGAAGGGCCCGGATGCCGGGGAGGTGTCGCCGGAGGAGCCGGACCCCCTCCTCGCACTGCCTGCGCCGCTCGTTGTAGGCGGAGGCGGCCAGCGCCCGCCGCACCCCCGTGTCGGCGATGACCACAGCAGCCTCCGGAGGGACGGGCACCTGCCTGTACTCCAGGGAACGGCCAGGCTGGAGACGAACTGGTCCATGATGCCGCACTGGACGCCCACGAACTCGGCCTCGGCCCGCTGGCAGAGGAGAGCCCGCCGCACCGGGGGCACGTCCAGGCCGGCCAGCGCTTCCAGGGCCACGGCGGAGGCCGTCTCCAGGGCCGCTGAGGACGAGAGGCCCGATCCGATGGGGACGTTGCCGGTCAGCGCGGCCTCCAGGCCTCGCACCGGGAGCCCCTCCTGCGCGAAGGCCCAGGCCACACCGGCCACATAGTTGGCCCAGGGCCTCCCCGGGTCCCGCTCCAGACGGGCGAGGTCCACATGGGCCTCCTCCCGGAAGTCCACCGAGAAGAGACGCAGGTGGCGGGCGCTGTTCTCCCGGGCGGCGACCCAGACGTAGCGCCCCACAGCCATGGGGAGGACGAAGCCGTCGTTGTAGTCGGTGTGCTCGCCGATGAGGTTCACGCGGCCCGGGGCGCGGAAGACCCGTGGAGGCTTCCCCGGGCCGAAGGCGGCTTCCAGAGCCTCCGCGAGGCGCGCCACCACTTCTCGCTCATCCCACGATGCCATGCCCTTTCCCCTCCATCCGTGCATGGACCGGCAAACGCCACCCCTGGGGCAGGAGGCTCCTGACCCGCCCTTTCTTCCGGAGGGCCCATCCCACCGGATGTCCGGCCACGCAGACCAGGAGCCAGCCGCTGCTCCCTGGCGCCGGGAACGAGCCGCCCTGCAGGTAGGTCCCGAGACGCGGGTCGTCCGGGGCCAGGTCAAGGACCTCCCGGGCCTCCTGGGGGTCCAGGGCGAGGGCCAGGGCGTGGGCCGGGCGGAAGGCGCTCTGCGCCAGGTCGCCCAGCCGCAGGCCTGCCTGCACGACCCGCAGTCCCCGCAGGTCTGGGAAGCCTTCGGGCAGGAGGTAGAGGCTCCGGCCGCCCTGGTGCACCTGGCCAGGAGGGGGCCGGACCAGCGCCTTGTGGCAGAACGTTTCCCAGGCCTCCCGTGCCGGGCCCCGGGGCGGCGCGGCGGGCCAGGGCGGAACTGCAGGGGCTCCGCCTCCCTCCTCCCGCTCCAGGATGGCGATGAAGTGCCCCTCCGCCGCCGTACGGTGGGGCCACAGCCGCACGCACTGGCGCAAGGCCTCCATCTCCCGCAGGGCGGGCTCTTCCAGCCAGTCGGGCCGGCCCGGGGAGAAGCCAGGGACGGGCGGAGGCGAAAGCAGCCGGAACTCCGGGTGCTTCCGCAGGAACGCCCCCACCACGCCCTCGTTTTCCTCCGGGGCAAAGGTGCAGGTGCTGTAGACCAGGCGTCCCCCCGGGCGGACCAGGAGCGCGGCCGCCTCCAGGATGGCCCGCTGGCGGGCAGCGCAGCCATCCACGTGGGCCGGGCTCCACGCAAGGCGCGCCTCCGGGCTCTTGCGGAACATCCCTTCCCCAGAGCAGGGCGCGTCCACCAGGACCCGGTCAAAGGCCGCCCCGAAGTGGCGGACCAGCCTTTCCGGATGCTCGGCGGTCACGGCGGCGTTGTGGACCCCCCACCGGAGGAGGCTGGCGGCCAGGGTGCGGGCGCGGGCCAGGACCAGGTCGTTGGCGACGAGGACACCCTGGCCCCGGAGGCGGCTGGCGATGTGGGTGGCCTTGCCCCCGGGTGCGGCGCAGAGGTCCAGCACGAGGTCCCCCGGCTGGGGCTCCAGGAGCGGCACCACAGCGGTGGCATCCGGCTCCTGCAGGTAATAGCACCCGGCGGCGTGGAACGGGTGCTGGCCCGCATCGGCCGGGGCCCGGAGGAAGAAGCCCTCCTGGGGGCACCAGGGAAGGGGGTCCAGGAGGAAGCCCCACCGCGCCAATTCCTCGGCCGAGGCCTTGGCTGGGTTCAGGCGCAGGCCGGCCAGGGGCTGCCCCTCCAGGCTTTCCACGAAGGCTGGGAACTCCTCGCCCAGCCAGCGGCGCATCCGCTGGAGGAAAGCCGGGGGCAGCGGGGGACGGGGCATGTCAACCGGGTCTCTCCCTGACCCTAGAGGAGCCCCTGGACCGAGCCACCGTCCACGGGGATGGTCGTCCCCGTGATGTAGGCAGCCCGCTCCGAAGCCAGGAAGGCGATGAGGGCAGCCAGTTCCTCGGGCCGTCCCATGCGCCGCATGGGGATGCTCGCCGTGGCCGCCTGCAGGGCTTCCTCAAAGGAGATGCCCTGCTGCGCGGCGCGCCGCTGCACCAGTTCCTGCACGCGGTCCGTCAGGGTCCAACCTGGGCAGACGTTGTTGACGGTGATGCCCAGAGGGGCGAGGTCGTTGGCCAGCGTCTTGGCCACGCCCGCCACAGCGGCGCGGTAGGCGTTGGAGAGGACGAGGTCTGGCAGGGGCTGCTTGACGCTCACCGAAGTGATGTTAATGATGCGGCCCCAGCGGCGCGCCTTCATGCCCGGCAGCACAGCCCGGATGAGGCGCACGGCGCTCATGAAGGTCAGTTCCCAGGCCCTGCGCCAAGCCTCGTCGTCAAAGTCCTCAAAGGACCCGCCGGGCGGACCGCCCGCATTGGTGACCAGGATGTCCACCCGGCCGAAGTGCGCTTCCACCCGGGCCACCAGACGCTGGATGTCCTCGGCCCGGGTCAGGTCCGCGGGGATGGCGAGCACCTCCGCCCCAGTCTCCCGCCGGATGGCCTCCGCCGTGGCCTGGAGTTCCTCTGCGTTGCGGGCACAGAGGGCCACCCTGGCCCCTTCCCGTGCCAGTTCCATGGCGGCGGCCCGGCCCAACCCCCGGCTGGAGGCCGCCACCAGCGCCACCTTGCCCTGAAGCCCCAGGTCCATACACCTCCCTCCCCATGAACTTCAGCCTCTCCGGGGAGCGCGGCGCTCGCGTGGATGTCCCCGGTTCTGGACTCGCAGCCCTCGTCTGTGACCCCGCGAACCGCCAGCACCAGATGCAGCCACAGCCACGGACGTCCCTATCCGACCTCTTCCAGCAGGCGCTGGACCGCCGCGTAGGGATCCAGGGAGCGTTGGGCCACCTGGCGCACGAGGGAGGCAATCTCCTCAGGAGGGTGAGTGGCGATCACACGGCGGAGGAGTTCTTCCTGCAACATCGTCTCCAGAGTCCGTGCCGCCCGCTCCTCCTCCCGCCGCTGCCAGAGGCCGCTTTCCTGCAGGTAGACGCGGTGGGCCTCAATGGCCTCGGCCAGTTCCTCAATGCCGCGGCCCCGGACGGCCACCGTCTTGCAGATGGGCGGACGCCAGGCCTTCCGCCCTTCAACGTCCTCCTGGGCTGGAGCCGCCACCACCATCCATTGCCCGTGGTGCATCACCTGCTGGGGCCCGGCGTTGAGGTCTAGCATCATCTCCAGGGCCATGGCTGTGCGGTCGGCCCCTTCGTGGTCGGCCTTGTTCACAGCGAAGACGTCGGCGATCTCCAGGATGCCGGCCTTGATGGCCTGGACCTCGTCCCCCATGCCCGGGACCTCCACCACCACCGTGGTGTGGGCGGTGCGGGCGATATCCACCTCGGCCTGGCCCGCGCCCACCGTCTCCACGAAGATGACCTGGAAGCCTGCAGCGTCCAGGACCTGGATGGCGTCGGCGGTGGCCCAGGCCAGGCCGCCCAGGCTGCCCCGGGTGGCCATGCTGCGGATGAAGACGCCGGGGTCGCCGGCGAGTTCCCGCATGCGGATGCGGTCGCCCAGAAGCGCGCCCCCGGTGAAAGGGCTCGTGGGGTCCACAGCCACGATCCCCACCGTGCGCGAGGGGTAGCCGCCGAAGCCGCGGCGGTAGAGGGCGGCCAGGGCGTTCACCAGGCTGCTCTTGCCCGTCCCTGGCGCGCCGGTGATGCCCACCACGTGGGCACGGCCGGTATGGGGATGCAAGGCGGCCAGGAGGCGATGGGCCGAATCCCCGTTGTCCTCCACGATGCTGAGGACCCGGGCGATGGCCCGCCGGTCCCCGGCCAGGACCGCGGCGACGAGTTCGTCCACAGGGGCCATGGGCTAGGACTGCCCCCGCCGCTGGCGCACCGCCCCTTCGATAAAGGCGATGATCTCCTGGGTGGGCGTGCCAGGCCCGAAGATGCCGTGCACGCCCCATTCCTGGAGCGCAGGCCGGTCCTCGTCGGGGATGATGCCCCCGACGACCACCACTACGTCCTCCTGGCCCTGCTGGCGCAGCAGCTGGACCACCCGCGGCACCAGGGTCATGTGCGCCCCCGACAGGATGCTCAGCCCCACCACATCCACGTCTTCCTGGAGGGCTGCTTCGGCGATCATCTCCGGGGTCTGGCGGAGGCCGGTGTAGATGACCTCCATGCCTGCGTCCCGCAGGGCACGGGCCACAACTTTGGCCCCGCGGTCGTGTCCATCCAACCCCGGTTTGGCCACCAGAACTCGGATCCGTTCCCTCGCCATCAGTCCACTTCCTCCATCGCAAGTTTCTGGGGGATCGCCTGCGATCCGCCCTGGGTTCTGGCCTGGCGATAGGCAATGGCCGCCCGCAGGAAGCCCAGGAACAGGGGGTGCGGCCGGTTGGGCCGGGACTTGAACTCCGGGTGGAACTGGGAGCCCACCATCCAGGGGTGGTCCCGGAGCTCGGCGATCTCCACCAGGCGGCCGTCGGGCGAGAGGCCGCTCACCACCAGCCCTCCCTGCTCCAGCATCTCCCGGTAGGCGTTGTTGAACTCAAACCGGTGCCGGTGCCGCTCGTACACCAGGTCCTGGCCGTAGGCTTCCGCGGCCCGCGTCCCTGGCACCAGGCGGCAGGGGTAGGCCCCCAGGCGCATGGTCCCGCCCAGGTTGGCGATGCCCTGCTGGTCCGGCATGAGGTCAATGACCGGGTAGGCGGTGGTGTGGTCGAACTCGGTGCTGTTGGGTTCGTCGCTCCCCAGGATGTGCCGGGCCAGTTCAATGACCATCACCTGCATCCCCAGGCACAGGCCGAGGTAGGGCACCTGGTGCTCCCGTGCGTAGCGGGCGGCAGCGATCTTCCCCTCAATGCCCCGATAGCCGAACCCCCCGGGCACCACGATGCCGTCCACCTCCTGGAGAGGGGAGAGGTCCTTGCTCCGCTCCAGGGCCTCGGAACTGATCCAGCGGATGTGGACGTCCCGCTTGAGAGCCACGCCGGCATGGTAGAGGGCCTCCCGCACGCTGATGTAGGCGTCCTGGAGTTCCACGTATTTCCCCACCACGCCGATGACCAGGGGTTCCTTGGGGCGGCGGATCTCAGCCACCATGGCCCGCCACTCCTCCAGGTCCAGGCCCCTGGGTTCCAGGCCCAGGCGCTCCACCAGGAGGTTGCCCAACCCGGAGGCCTCCAGCACCAGGGGCACCTCGTAGACGACGGACGTGGTGACAAGGGGGATGACCGCCTCCCGCTCCACATCGCAGAAGAGGGCGATCTTGTCCCGCACGGAGTCGTCCACCGGGTAATCGGCGCGGCAGACAATGACGTCCGGCTGGATGCCGATGCCCCGCAACTCCCGCACGCTGTGCTGGGTGGGCTTGGTCTTCAGTTCCCTGGTGGAGGCGATGTAGGGGAGGAGGGTGACATGGATGTAGAGGGTGTTCCCGCGGCCCACGTCCTTGCGCATCTGGCGGATGGCCTCCAGGAAGGGGAGGCCCTCAATGTCGCCCACCGTGCCCCCCACTTCCACGATGACCACGTCCGCGCCAGTCCTGTGGCCCACCAGGGCGATGCGCCGCTTGATCTCGTTGGTGATGTGCGGAATGACCTGGATGGTCCCGCCCAGGAAGTCGCCGCGGCGCTCCCGGGCGATGACCTCGGCGTAGATCTGGCCGGTGGTGACGTTGGAGACGCTGAGCATGTTCTCATCGGTGAACCGCTCGTAGTGGCCCAGGTCCAGGTCTGTCTCCGCGCCGTCTTCGGTGACGAAGACCTCGCCGTGCTGGTAGGGCGACATGGTGCCGGGGTCCACGTTGATGTAAGGGTCCAGTTTCTGGAGGGCGACGGAGATGCCCCGGGCCTTCAAGATGCGCCCGATGGAAGCCACGGTGACACCCTTCCCCACCGAACTGACCACGCCCCCGGTGCAGAAAATGTACTTGGTCATGCTCCTTCAACCTTCAGCCCTGCAGTCCCACAGACCTGCCCCACACCTTCACAAGCAAGGCACGGAGCCTCGCTCCGTGCCTGTTGTGCCTCGCCCTCCGCCCTTCCAGGGGACGACCGCCCCTCTGGACGGACCAGCCTCACGGGCCCGGGAATGCCTGAGCCCGTGCCCTCGGGGCGGGGCCGCTGCCGGGTACTCCCGCGCGGACCGCACCGTTCCCCCACCGCTGCGCACCCACCAAGGCGGCCGCATCCCGGGCTAGATCAGTTTGCTCAGGTCTTCCACGGCCCGCTTCATGTCCAGGAAGACCAGGCCCAGTTTGGCGTTCTTGCTGGCCAGGGCGGTGAGGACGGCCTCTTCGCCCACGGCGCTCAGGAAGACGTACCCATCCGTGCCCTCAATGTAGACCCTCTCCAGAGCGCCGCGGCCCAGTTCCGAGGCGATCCGCTCCCCCAGGGAGAGCATGGCGGCCGACATGGCCGAGACCCTGTCTTCCTCCACGTCGGCGGGGAGCGCCGAGGCAATGATCAGGCCGTCCACGCTGACCACCGCCGAAGCCTCAATCCCTGCCGTGTTGGAGAGGTCCCGCAACCGGCTCACGATGAGTTCTGTCCGCGACCGTGCCATTGCCTGGTTTCTCCTTTCGCCCCTTCCCCTCCGGGACCTCGGCCCGCTGCCCGAGCGCGGGCACCAGAGCACTGCCCGAATAGCACCCCTTTCGGCCGCAAGTTTAGCACATCCTGGCGGCAGTGTCAACGCTGCCGTGGCGGCCGCCAGGGCTGTCTCAGAACTCTGACAGACCGTAGGGCACGCCAGGAGGCGTGCCCTCTGCGCCGGAAAGGGCGGTTATCGCCTTCCCTTCTGTAAAAACGAGACAGCCCTGTGGCGGCTGCGGATCCGACTCGGTTGCGCCTTTTGTTGGTGGCTGATGACCTTGTGGTCCCATGCCGCGAGGTGAACCTCACCCTACCCCCGCCGCCTTCGGCGGGGGATGGGAGAGGTCGGCCTTCCCCGCGTCCCCGACTCGCCAACACAGGATGCAACCGCAACGCTCGCCCCCGGCATTTGACACCTCTCCGATCCTCTGGTATACTCCACACGCACTTTCCAAGCATACATCTTTGATAGGTCAAGGACACACGAGGGACCTTCGCCGGGAGGCTCCCTGGGCGGCGGAAGCCGCCCTTTCACCTTCAACGAGAAAGGACCGAGGCCATCATGACCGTGAGACAGACCTACGGCATCCGACCCCACGGCGGGGCCCTGGTGGATCGGGTCCTCCGGGGCATGTTGCGGGAAGTGGCCCTGGAACGGGCCGCCAGCCTCAAGCGCATCACCCTGAACCCCGTCTCCATCTCCGACCTGGAACTGATCGCCGTTGGCGCCTTCAGCCCCCTCACCGGCTTTTTGGGCAAGGCCGACTACGAGAGCGTGGTGGAGCACATGCGCCTGTCCAACGGCATCGTCTGGACCATTCCCATCACCTTGCCCGTGACGGAAGAAGAGGCGAACCGCCTGCGGGAGGGCGAGGAGGTGGCCCTGGTGGAGCCCAGCGGCCGCATCCTGGGCATCCTGGAACTGGCCGAACGCTACCGCTACGACAAGGAGCGGGAGGCCCAGATGGTCTACCGCACCACCGACCTCAAGCATCCCGGCGTGGCGCGCCTCTTCGCCCAGGGGGACGTCCTTCTGGGGGGCGACATCTATCTCCTGAACCGCCCTTCGGACCTCCAGTTCCCGGAGTTCCGCCACGACCCGGCCCAGACGCGGCGCATGTTCGCCCAGCGGGGCTGGCGGCGTATCGTGGGCTTCCAGACCCGCAACCCCATCCACCGGGCCCACGAGTACATCCAGAAGGTGGCCCTGGAGGTGGTGGACGGCCTCTTCCTGCACCCCCTGGTGGGCGAGACCAAGTCCGACGACATCCCAGCCGAGGTGCGGATGCGCTCCTACCAGTCCCTGCTGCGGGACTACTACCCACCAGACCGGGTCATCCTGGGCGTCTTCCCCGCGGCCATGCGCTACGCCGGCCCGCGGGAGGCCATCTTCCACGCCATCGCCCGCAAGAACTACGGCTGCACCCACTTCATCGTGGGCCGCGACCACGCCGGTGTGGGCAACTACTACGGCACCTACGACGCTCAACTCATCTTTGACGAGTTTGAGCCGGAGGAACTGGGGATCACCCCCCTCTTCTTTGAGCATTCGTTCTACTGCCGCAAGTGCGGCGGCCTGGTGACGGCCAAGACCTGCCCCCATCCAGAAGAGGACCACATCGTCCTGAGCGGGACGCAGGTGCGGGAGATGCTCCAGCGGGGCGAGGCTCCGCCGCCGGAGTTCACCCGGCCGGAGGTGGCCCGCGTCCTCATTGAGGGGTACCGGGCTCTGCGGGAGGCCCAGGAGCGCAAAGCCCAGGCCGAGGCCCGGGCCGCGGAGGCCCTCCAGAAGGCCCCGTCCCAGCCGACCGGCGCGCGCAAAGTCTTCGTCATCGGCCTGGACTGCGCCGAGCCGGACCTGGTCTTCCGCCGCTGGCGGGAGGACCTGCCCAACCTGCGCCGCCTGATGGAAAGCGGCCTCTACGGCCGCCTGCGCAGCACCACCCCGCCCATCACCGTGCCGGCCTGGAGCAGCATGATGACCAGCAAGGACCCGGGCCAACTGGGGTTCTACGGCTTCCGCAACCGGGCCGATTACTCCTACGACCGGATGCGCATCGCCACTTCCCGCGCCGTCACCGAAGACACGGTGTGGGACATCCTCTCCCGGGCCGGCAAGCGGTCGGTGCTGGTGGGGGTGCCGCAGACCTACCCGCCCAAGCCCCTCAACGGTGCCATGGTCACCTGCTTCCTCACCCCCAGCACCCAGAGCCAGTACACCTACCCCGACGCGCTCAAGGCGGAGATCGAGGCCCTGGTGGGCGACTACATGCTGGACGTGCCGGACTTCCGCACCGAGGACAAGGACCGCCTCCTCCGGGACATCTACCGCATGGCCGAGCAGCGGTTCCGGGTCGTCCAGCACCTGATGGCCACCCAGGAGTGGGACTTCTTCATGTTCGTGGACATGGGCGTGGACCGCATCCACCACGGCTTCTGGAAGTACTTTGACCCGGCCCACCCCAAGTACGTGCCCGGCAACCGCTACGAGAACGCCATCCACGACTACTACCGCTGCGTGGACGAGGAAATCGGCCGCCTTCTCACGCGCCTGGACGACGACACGGTGGTCCTCGTCGTCTCGGACCACGGCGCCAAGCCCATGGTGGGTGGCATCTGCATCAACGAGTGGCTCATCCAGAACGGCTACCTGGTCCTCAAGGAGCAGCCCCAAGGGACGGTCCCTCTGGAGAAGGTGGAGATAGACTGGGGGAAGACCCGGGCCTGGGCCGCCGGGGGCTACTACTCCCGCATCTCCCTCAACGTCCGCGGCCGCGAGCCAGAGGGGATCATCCCGCCAGAGGACTACGAGAGGGTGCGGGACGAACTGGCCGAGGCCATCGCTGCCATCACCGACGAGAACGGGGTCAACATCGGCTCGGTGGCCCTCAAGCCCCAGGAGGTCTACCGCACGGTGCGCAATATCCCGCCGGACCTCATCGTCTACCTGGGAGACCTTTCCTGGCGGGCCGTGGGCAGCGTGGGCCTGAACCGCATCTACACCTACGAGAACGATACCGGCCCCGACGACGCCAACCACGCCCAGGAGGGCCTCTTCATCCTCTACGACCCGAAGGTCTCCTGTGGTGGCCGCGAAGTGGAGGGGCTGGACATCCTGGACGTGGCCCCCACCATCCTGGACCGGATGGGGCAGCCCGTGCCGCAGGATATGGAAGGGAAGGTCATCGGGTGAGGGGCACTGGACCTTTCCCTTCCCCCACCGCCTTCGGCGGCACCCCCTTCCCTCTCCGCTGGCGGAGAGGGAAGGGGGACGGGGGGATGGGTGAGGTCTGCCTTCTCGCATGTTCAACCCGCCCACACCAGTGAGGGGAGGTCAGGAGGTTCGCATGGAACACGAGGGTTTCACATTGTGGTTCACCGGGCTCAGCGGCTCTGGCAAGACCACCCTGGCGCGCATGGTGGAGAAGGAACTGCGCGCCCGGGGCATGAAGGTGGAGGTCCTGGATGGCGACGTCGTCCGCCAGAACCTGAGCCAGGGCCTGGGCTTCAGCAAAGAAGACCGCGACACCAACATCCGCCGCATCGGCTTCGTCTGTCAGTTGCTCACCCGCAACGGCGTGGTGGCCATCGCCTCGGCTATCTCGCCCTACCGCGAGGTCCGCGAGGAGAACCGTCGGCGCATCGGCCGCTTCGTGGAGGTCTACGTGGAGGCCCCCCTGGAGGTCCTCATGGAGCGGGACGTGAAGGGCCTTTACAAGAAGGCGCTCGCCGGCGAAATCCCCAATTTCACCGGCATCTCCGACCCCTACGAGCCGCCCCTCAACCCGGAGATCGTGGTCCACACAGCCGAGGAGACCCCTGAGGAGAGCCTGGCCAAGATCCTGGCCAAACTGGAGGAGATGGGCTACATCCCCAAGGCCGCGCCCGCAGAAGAGGTCTACACCGAAGAGGAAGAGGCCGAGGTGGAGGACCGCCTCCGCTCCCTCGGCTACCTGTGATCGGATTTCACCACAGAGGACACAGAGGCCGCAGAGAAGAAATTTCAAGAAAAAAAGTCTTTCTCTGAGCTCTCTGTGTCCTCTGTGGTTTGAAGATATGGGAGGGGGCGATGGGTTTGCTGCGTCGGTTTCGGAAGAAGAGGTCCCCGCGGGTGGTGGTCGTCAGCCTGGACGGCACACCCTACACCCTCGTCCGCCGCATGGTGGACGAGGGGCGCATGCCCCACCTGGCAGCCCTGGCCGCCCAGGGCACCCTGCGGCAGACGGATTCCGTCTGGCCCTGGGTCTCTTCGGTGGCCTGGGCCACCTTCATGACCGGTTGCAACCCCGGCAAGCACGGCATCTTCGGCTTTGTGGACCGGGACCTCGCCACCGGCCGCACCTACATCCCCACCGCCCGGCACCTGCAGGCCCCCACCCTCTGGGAGGTCCTCAGTCAGGCAGGCAAGCGGGTGGCCGTCTTCAACGTGCCGATGACGTACCCGCCCCGGCCGGTCAACGGCCTCCTCGTGGGCTGCTTCCTCAGCCCCAAGTTGGAGAAGGCCACCTACCCGCCGGACCTCGCCGCCATCCTCCAGAACCTGGGCTACCGCATAGATACCGACCCCTGGCTCGCCCGCGAGTCCAAGGCCAGGATGCTCCAGGACATTGAGGACGTCCTGGAGCGGCGCATCCGCACCCTCTTCCACTTCCTGGAGGAGGAGCGGTGGGACTTCTTCATGATGCACATCATGGAAACGGACCGCCTCCACCACTTCCTCTGGCGGGAGATGGAGACGGGGGAGCCCCAGGACCTGGCCGAGGGCTTCTACCGGGTCTACGCCCAGGTGGATGCGATGCTGGGCCGGCTGCGGGAGCGCCTGGACGAGGCGACGACGCTCTTCGTCCTCTCCGACCACGGCTTCTGCGGGATTGAGAAGGAGGTGTACGTCAACCGCTGGCTGGCCGACCAGGGGTGGCTGCACCTGCGGACGGTGCCGCCGGACCCCCAGAAGGGGGTGGCGGAGGTGGACACCTCCTCCCGCGCCTACAGCTTGGACCCGGGGCGCGTTTTCGTCAACCTGAAGGGGCGCGAGCCCACAGGTGGCGTGGAGCCACGGGACTACGAGGCCGTGCGGGAGGAGATCGCCGCCGCAGCGGTGGACCTGCGGGACCCGGAGAGCGGAAGGCCGATCTTCCGCCGCGCCTTCCGGCGGGAGGAACTGTACCACGGCCCCTTCCTGGAGCAGGCCGCGGATCTCATCCTCGCCCCCCACGACGGCTACGACCCCAAAGGCCCCCTGTACAAGGAGACCCTCACCTTTCGCGGGGATACCCTGGTGGGGATGCACACCTATGACGACGCCTTCTGCCTCGCCGTGGGGAGCCCGTTGGCCGAACGGCGCTTCAGCCTCGTGGACCTGGCGCCCACCATCCTCGCAGTGTTGGGCGTCCCCGTCCCGCCGCACATGGACGGCACAAGCCTCTTGCGCTAGAGCGCGGCGGGAGCCCAGAGAGAGAAGCGCAACATGGACCTGGGAATCTTCCTCTACATCGCCGTAGGGTTCGTGGCCCAGATGGTGGACGGCGCGCTGGGGATGGCCTACGGCGTGACGTCCACTTCGTTCATGCTGGGCCTGGGCATCCCGGCCATCACGCCCGCGGTGGCCAGCGCCAGCGTGCACGCGGCGGAGATCTTCACCACGGCCGTATCCGTCAGACCGTCGTTATCGGTTACCCGTAACGTGGCATTGTAAACCCCTGGAGCCGTGTAATAGTAAAAGGTGTTTCCGGTCGCCGGAGAACTCCAATCGTAGGTTCCGTCTCCATCGAAATCCCACTCGTACTTGACGATGGTCCCGTCATCAGTCCCGCTCCCCGTAAAGTCCACCTTCAGGGTCGCAAAGCCGCTCGTCGGATTGGCGCTCGCAATGGCGGTGGGAGAACCGGCCGGTTTCACCTCGATCCGAACCGTATCCGTCCCCGTGTTATTATCGTTATCCTTCACCCGCAAGCGAGCGTTATATATACCCTGGGTGCTGTAAAGATGAGTGGTTACGCCCGTCGTGTTGGAGATGTAATCGTAGGTGCCGTCACCCTCGAAGTCCCAAGCGAATTCTTTGATGAACCCGTCGGAATCGCTTCCGGCGCCCGTGAAGGCCACCAGAAGAGGGGCATTGCCTTCCACCGGGTCTGCCATAGCCTTTGCTGTCGGCGCGCCGCTCGGCGTCGTCACCGTGATCGTGATCGACTTCGTGTCGCTGAGGCCCCGGTTGTCGACACCCTCTGTGTGGCCTGATAAACCCCCGGTGTCTGGTAGGTGTAGG